>NZ_JAQMUA010000429.1:0-2080 GCF_028330895.1 Kamptonema animale CS-326
CCCCGCTACGGATCTTTTGTGTAAGTTCTGTTCTGTCAAGTCTCACAGAAAGTTAACAATACCTATATTATTCGCCAGGTTAGCCATCCGCGATCCGCGATCGCCCAAAATCACGCTATGCTCTTTCCCGAACTGAGCTAGCCTAGAAACAAGGAAAGATTTGAATCAAGCATATCAATAAGACTGACCATGAGAACCCACCACACCCGCAGTCAGGAGCGTATTTTAAATCTGCTCAAGACCCTCAACCGCTCAATTTCAGCTCAAGATATATACTTAGAACTGCGTAACAGCGACCAAAGCATGGGTTTAGCGACAGTTTACCGTTCTCTGGATGTCTTAAAGCGGGAGGGAATTATTCAGGTGCGGACTTTGGGTAGCGGGGAGTCCCTCTATAGCGTGGTACAAGAAGACCAACACCACCTAACTTGTCTGGAATGCGGGGACTCGATTCCCATTAACGAATGTCCCGTCCACGAATTGGAACGCCAGTTACAAAAGTTGCACTCATTCAAGATTTATTACCATACGCTGGAGTTTTTCGGACTGTGCGATCGCTGTGCTTTGACTCAAGAATCTTAAGTGTAGGCTACAGTTTGTTTAGGCTAATGGCTAATGACTAATGGCTAATTCCTAATTACTCCCAGCCTCCTAGTCTCCCTATCTCCCTATCTCACGGATCGCGCCTAAAATAAAAAAGAGATTTATAAACTAAAAACGCGATCGTGAGCGATTCTACCCTAGAACAGATATTGAAACTGGCAACTGTGCGAGCAGAGGCCGCTGAAGTTTACTACTTATCCAGCCAAGACACCCCAATCGAATTTGAAAATAATCGCCTCAAATCCCTGCAAACCAAAGCCCTACAAGGCGTTGCACTGCGGCTAATTTATAAGGGGAAACTGGGTTTTGCTAGTTCCACAGACTTGACGCGGTTAGAAGACTTGGTAGACGCGGCCATCCAAACCGCTGAAATCGGAGATCCCGCAGAGTTTGAACTCGCTGATAACTTCCAGATGACGGCCCCGGAAACCACCTACACGCCGCCGTCAACTCAAGAATTAGTGGAAGTTGGCAAGGGACTAATCGAACAAGTTCACGCCTACAATCCAGATATTCTCGTAGATGTGGGGTTTCACGTCCGCAGCGGTCGAGTTAAAATTGCGACAACGCGAAATGTCTATGCCGAAAGGTCTAGCCAAATACTCAGCGGTAGTATTTCCGGCAATTTAGTCAGGGGAGAAGATTTTCTCCAAGCTTACGGCTATGATGTAGCACGCGATCGCCCCTTAGACACCGATAGCATTCTCCAAACTCTCCTGCAAAAATATCGCTGGGCCGAAAATCAAGCCACCATTACCAGCGGTTCCTATCCAGTCTTGTTTACCCCCAGAGCCGCCGCTAGCACCCTAGCCAGCTTATTTGATACCATCCTTTCAGGTCAAGTAGTCGTCCAGAAAGCCTCTCCCTTAGTTGACAAAGTAGGTGAAACCCTATTTGACAAACGCTTTACCCTATTTGAAGATCCCACCATCGGGCCTTCCGCCTGTCCCTTTGACGACGAAGGGACTCCCACCAGCCGCAAAGTCTTAATTGACCAAGGTACAGTCATGGGATTTTATTGGGATCGTCGCTGGGCTGCCCGTGCAGGTGTACAATCTACAGGCAACGGTTTCCGAGGTGGACTGTCTCGCCCTGGCCCCGATTTAGTCAACCTCTGCATTGCCCCTGGAAATACGCCGACAAGCGAATTAATTGCCAGCATGGAAGAAGGGCTAATAGTAGATCAGGTTTTGGGTGCTGGTCAATCTAATGAGTTAGCAGGCGAGTTTTCTGTTAACTTGGATTTAGGCTACAAGGTCGAAAAAGGTCAAATTGTCGGTCGCGTGAAGAATACAATGGTGGCAGGCAGTATTTTTGAAGCCTTTAAAAATTTGGCAGATTTAGGGAGTGAACCGGAATGGGTTGGAGGTGGGGCTTATTTACCGAGTATGCTGTTTCAACAGTTAGGTGTAGCCTCTAGACAAAATTAAGATGGAAAGTTGCTATAAGACTTGTAACGCCGCCCTCTGGGCGGTAA
>NZ_JAQMUA010000430.1:0-19287 GCF_028330895.1 Kamptonema animale CS-326
AGCGCCCACCTTACAATTCAAAATATTCTAATTGCTTTTGTAGTTTGTGTACTAAGGTTGAAGTTGTTTAAGAATTTCTTGGACTCGTTTGTAATCAAACATTTTCTCCTGTTCCTGATAGAGTTTTGCGGCTTGTTTCAAATCAGCGATCGCTCCCGATTTGTCTTCTAGAATAGAACGAGCAAGGGCTCTGTCTTCATAGCCTCCAGCATACTCAGGATCGATTGCCAGGGCGCGATCGCAATCCTCAATGGCTTTTGTGTCTCCCAGCCCAGCGCGAGTATAGCACCGACTGGCGTAGGCATAAGCATTTTCAGGATCGAGACGAATTGACTCGTTACAATCCGCGATCGCTCCTTGGTAATCTCCCAGTCCACGAGCGCGAGTGTAGCATCGATTGTTGTAAGCCATAGAATTGTTCGGATCGAGCTTAAGCAACTGGTTGTAATCCTCAATTGCTCCCTGATAATCTTTGATGGTGTCGCGAATCAGGCCTCGGTTCAAGTAAACGCTAGAATTGTTCGGATCGAGCTTAATTACCTGACTATAATCCTCAATTGCTGCCTGATATTCTCCCAATTGAGAGTAGAGATCCCCCCGAAATCCATAGACTAGGACATTATTGGGATCGAGTTTTATCACCTGATTGTAATCCTCAATCGTTCCTTGATAATCTTTGAGTATGTAGCGGATTGTGCCCCGCAAGAAATAAGCATAGGCATCAGTTGGTTCGAGCCTAATTACTTCGTTCAAATCCTTAAGCGCACCTTGAAAGTCTTCGTTAGATAACTTCTCAACTGCCTTTCTTCGGTAGTCGTCAACATCTAGCAATTCGATATCTTTGCGTGCGGCTTGCTGAAATTCTCCCGCGAGTTGAGAATTTGGTAACAGAGGTGCGATCGCTAAATTACTATCAGCATTAGCCGGAACTGGGAGTGCCAGAGGAGCAAGCAGAGCAATTGTTATCAGTAGTGGTTTGAGCAAATATACTCGTAGAGGCGAAGCCTGCGGACAGAAAGTCCTTGGGTAGCAACCATAAATTATCTGCCCGAAGGCTGTGCCCCGATCGCATGGGGATATTTCCTGCTCTCGGCTGCTGCGCGATCGCGAATTAACGGCTAGAATTTTTACTTTCATCTTTTTATTCGCCTTTTAACCGCACTTACTACTAAACCAACGGGTCGCAGTTCCGATATTGTAGAAATACAGACTGATTAAATTTCAACATAATGACTCAATCTACAGCATCTCCAATCTCAGTTGCCAACATTGACCTAGACGAACTGAACCAAAAGTTTAACTTAGCCCATCCCAGAGAAATTCTGGCTTGGTGTGTTGAGAATATCCCCACAGGATTAGTGCAAACTAGCGCCTTCAATGTCGATGACATGGTAATCACGGATATTCTCTACCGCGAACTTAAGCCAGAAGTTCCAGTACCCGTCATGTTTTTAGAGACTTTGCATCACTTTCCCCAAACTTTGGAGTTAGTCGCAAAGGCCAAAGAACTCTACAACCTGAATCTCCAAATTTACCAGAATCTAGATGTGGACTCCCGCGAAGCTTTCGCTGCTAAATATGGCGAAGCTCTTTGGGACAGCGATATTGCACAATTCCACCATCTCACTAAAATTGAACCTCTGCAACGGGGTCTCAATGAATTGAATACTGTCGCCTGGATTACCGGCCGCAGGCGGGATCAAGCTGTTACTCGTGCGGATATGCCTGTGTTTGAAGTTGACTCCCAAAATCGCCTCAAAGTTAATCCTATAGCGTCTTGGACGCGCAAGGAAACTTGGGCTTATGTAATGGAACACGGCGTAATTTATAATCCTTTGCACGACCAAGGCTATCTCAGTATTGGTGACGAACCGATTACAACGCCTGTAGCAGAAGGTGAAGATGAACGCGCAGGCCGCTGGCGTGGTACTGGCAAAACTGAATGCGGTATTCACATTTAGTGCTTCATTAAACATCCCCAAAAATTGCCAAATCATTGACGTGAGATGTTTGTGGCTGTTTGACACCTGTTCAAACAGCTATAGCAGTCGCCAAGACTATTAGGATTAGCTTCTTGAACAATTTTCATGCAGAATTTGGGGTTAAACCTTGCCTCCATAACGCTTTAACAGTGCGATTGTCTCAGTTTTTTTAGCGAGAATCGCTAAACGCAATGGAGTATTGCCTTTCATATCCTTAATATTCACCTTAGCGCCCTTTTCCAACAAGAACGGTATCAAGTCTATGCCAAGGTAATTACCCTCCTCCATCAACACATGGAGTGGTGTCTGTCCTCGACTATCTTGGGAATTGAGATTAGCACCTCTAGCAATTAACAATACTGCTACATCCCGGTTAGCATAGTGTAATGGTGTTCGACCTAAATTATCCTTAGCATTGACGTTGGCTCCCTTAGCTAACAATTGTTTGACGAGTTCTCGATCTAGAGCCTGAGTGTGTAGCGATGTTTTACCATCACGATTTTTTAAATTGACATCAACTCCCCTTGCTAACATTAATTTTAACACTTCTGGATGCAAACCACCGGGTGCATGAATCACAGCACCCTCACGATTTTGAATGGTTAAATCTGCTCCAGCTTCGATCAACAACCTGGAAACTTTAAGATTGTTATATGCGTAGTGAAGAGGTGTAAAATTTTGATTGCTGCGGGCATTGATATCTGCTCCTTTACGGATTAACAAATCGACCACCTTGGGATCTCTTGCTAAATGGAGAGGAGTCAGTTCTCCACTACGAGCATTGACATTAGCACCATTAGCAATTAAGATTGCCGATACTGCACGATTCTTCCGATTCCATTGATTATGAAGTGGGGTAATTCCATTCAGATTTTTGGCGTTAACATCGACACCTTTGCTAATTAATAAACGTGCCATTTCTTCAGAACTTCCCAAATGATGAAGTGGTGTATCTCCATTGCCGTCTTTGGCATTGACATCGGCTCCTTTGGAAATCAGGAGTTTAGCTAACTCATTTAGATCCGTTCCTAGTAGAAAATGAAGAGGAAAAATATTATAATTATCTTCACGAAACGTACAGAGTTCATTAGGGTTACTTCCTTGTTGAATTGCTTGGCGCAACGTCTCAACATCCACTGGCACACCCCAGGTCATTTGTTGTCTAATCATTGGGCAAAGAGAGGGTGAAGCTGCCAATGTAAATTGAGGAACAGATATGGCGCTTAAAGCAGCGATTAGACTTGCTGTGAAGATATTTAGAGATGGATTAGACATAAGTGTGAATGAGAGAGAAGATTTCAGTTTTTGATGTTGATATTCCAACGATAAAAGCTGATTCAGTAATCAAAGACTTGAATAGTGTCACTATCTCAATCTCTACAGGGTTCGCTAGGTAGAAACACAAAGAAAAAATGGCTGAAATCCCTACAGCATAAGTGAGATAGGCTCTTGGATGGATAGGGAAAAGATGCAGGCGATGGTGAGACAGTTTGGTAATTGGCACTACATCGGAAAGGAGTTTGAAGAAGGAAGA
Organism: Kamptonema animale CS-326; assembly: GCF_028330895.1. Classification (NCBI taxonomy): domain Bacteria; kingdom Bacillati; phylum Cyanobacteriota; class Cyanophyceae; order Oscillatoriales; family Microcoleaceae; genus Kamptonema; species Kamptonema animale. The sequence continues at coordinate 3,517 of NZ_JAQMUA010000430.1, forward strand.
AGGATTTAGTTAGCTTGGTATCAATTAACTTGACTAATAAATCAAGAGAATCTATATTGTAATCATAAGACTAAGCCACATATTGTAACGCCGCCCTCTGGGCGGTCAAATTACTGCAAGCGAGGGCGGCGTTACTAAATTCTCTAAGAATATAAGGGAGTTAAATATGGAATACACCGAATATATCGAATCAAAGCGAAAAGCCGCAAAGAAAATCAGCACCGACATTCGAGAACGCTGGAACAACCGCATCGTTACTAGAGGATTACACCTATTAGGAGAACAAGGTGCTTTGCAGTATTTAGCCGATTATGGACGCGGAATAGGTACTGCGAAAGTTGTTAGTTTTGCACTATGTGCGGAATCGGAAGGATACCCAGAGATAGCGGCTGGATTTTGGCAGAAAGCCTTTGAGTTGGAGACAGGACAAAAGGCGCTTGTTTCTAATTTGGAAAATAGTTCTGCTTCCGAAATCACTAAAAAACCTAAATCTAGCACGCAACCAAAATTTGTCAATAATATTGATATTATACCCGAATTACCGCCACATTTACAACCCGGAAGAATTGTCACAATGCAGGCAGTAGATGCACCCAGCGAACGCTCTTATTATATAGAAAATTCTGACTATTGGGGTCAGCCAAAACGCGATGGCAATCGAGTAGTTGTAATTGCCACCAAAGATAAAATTTACTATCAATCCCGTTCGACTCGATTGCGCCAACAGCCATCAATTGAACTTGAGATTAGATTAGTTGAAGCCGCCACTAAACTAGGATCGTTTGTTTTAGATGGGGAATTATATTATAAAAGCGTTACTGGCAGCGAACACCGAACAGGTTCTCAGGCTGCAACTGTTAATATTGAAAGCGGTTTTCCTACTATTCATCCGCACGTAGTCTATGGCATTTTCAAATCTCTTTTCTTTAAGGGAAATGACCTAACTCAGGTTACAGAGTCAGACAGAATTGCAGCAGGTGTTGTCATTGGTAAACTGCTTGCTGCTAATTCCCAAGAATTTGAAATTGTACCTACATTTCGCACCTTAGAAGAGAAAGCTTTATTGGCACGCCAGCAGGAAACAGAGAACAGAGAAGGAGAAATCTGGATTTTGCATAACTGCCGCTATGTGGGAGGAAAAGATGTCCGCACCTTCCCAATGGTGAGGACTAAATACTGTCTTGAACTCGATTTATTAATTGTAGGACTGACTAATACAAAAGTGGCGGGGCGACCATTTAGTGCAATTGAAGTTGCACGAGAAATTGAGGGTAAATTAGTCCCTGTGGGAACAGTTGGGACTGGTTTTAGCATGGAAGAAATGGAGGAAATTTCCCGACGCTATGCTGCCAATCCTCACGGTGTTAAAATAAAAGTGCGATCGCAAGGCTTGACAGAAAGCGGACTGCTTTGGCACGCTCGATTTCTTGAGTTTAGTTCATAAATGTGCTTGTGACAATATCCGTAACGCCGTCATCCTGGCTGTAGATATCCTAAATCAATGTACAATGTAAAATTAGCGGATAAAATGCAAATGTTTGTTAACAAAAATAATTTCTATATATCTCCCAAAGACTATCTAGAAGGGGAACGGCAAAGTCCGATTAAACATGAGTATCGGCGAGGGCACGTCTATGCGATGACGGGCGCTAAGAACCCTCATGTACGCCTCTCTGTCAAATTAGTAAGTTTGTTAGAAAATCATCTTGATGATACGAACTGCCTTGTTTTCATGGCAGATACAAAAGTCAGAATTGAAGAAGCTGATTGTTATTACTATCCTGATGTAGCGGTGACTTGCGATCAAAGAGATACAAATTCTACGGAAGATTTTATTCTCTATCCTTCTCTAATTATTGAGGTGCTGTCTCCATCAACGGCAATTTTTGACAGAAATGAGAAATTTGCAGACTATCAAAATTTATCAAGCTTGCAGGAATATGTGCTAGTCAATCAATCTCAGGTTAGGATCGAGTGTTTTCGTCTCAATGCTGAGGGAATTTGGGTTTCTCAGACTTATGAACAGGGAGATGAGTTACACTTAGCTAGTATAAATTTTAGCTGTCCGATGAGCGAAATTTATCGCAAAATTCCGGGAATAGATAATGAATAAAATTATTTTACGTAACGCCGCTATCTTGGCGGTTAACTCACCGCGCCTGTTGGCGGCGTTATACTTTTGGGGAAGTTCTACAGTACTAAGTAAATCCTTCTTCCTTCTTCCTTCTCTCCTAGATAACTAAATCCTTCTTCCTTCTTCCTTCTTCCTTCTACTTAACAATTACAGGAGAACGAAATAATGATTAAAATTCTTCACGTCTCAGACATCCACATGGGAAGCGGGTTGTCTCATGGAAAAACTAATCCAGAAACGGGTTTAAATACCCGGCTGGAAGATTTTACTAGCACTCTAGGGCGCTGTATGGATAGGGCAATTTCTGAGCCAGTTGATTTGGTTATATTTGGCGGAGATGCTTTCCCTGACGCTACGCCGCCGCCATTTGTAAAAGAAGCTTTTGCCCGCCAATTTAGCCGCTTAGTCGAGGCTCAAATTCCGACAGTATTGCTAGTAGGAAATCACGACCAACATTCCCAAGGACAAGGAGGCGCGAGTTTAGGAATTTACCGCACTTTGGGAGTGCCAGGATTTATTGTAGGCGATCGCTTAGAACTCCATCGCATCCAAACCCGCAACGGCCCAGTACAAGTTATCACGCTTCCCTGGCTTACCCGTTCTACCTTGATGGCGCGATCGGAAACCGAAGGCTTTTCCCTTGACGATGTTAACAAATTACTTGCCGATCGCCTCAGAGTTGCGATCGAAGGTGAAATCCGCCGCCTCGACTCAGAAGTACCAACCATATTACTCGCTCACTTGATGGCAGATCGAGCCAATCTCGGCGCTGAACGTTTTTTAGCCGTTGGAAAAGGCTTTAACATTCCCCTCTCAATGCTGACTCGCCCCTGTTTCGACTATGTAGCCCTCGGTCACGTCCACAAACATCAGAATCTTAACAAATCTAACGATCCTCCCGTGATCTATCCCGGTAGCATAGAACGAGTTGATTTTAGCGAAGAAAAAGAAGACAAAGGTTTTGTCCTGGTTGAACTAGAGCGGGGGAAAGCCACTTGGGAATTTTGCCCTTTGCCAGTACGGGATTTTTGCACCATTAAAGTTGATGTATCCCAAGCAGAAAATCCTCAAGTAGAAATACTCAAAGCAATTGAGAAAAAGGAGATTAAAGACGCGGTAGTGCGGTTAATTTACCAGTTGCGATCGGATCAATTAAACAGTATCGAAAATGCAGAATTACACAGCGCTTTGAGGGAAGCTCACAGCTACACCATTCAACCAGAATTGCTCAGTCAACTTGCTAGACCTCGCTTGCCAGAGTTGGATTCTAGCAACAGCATCGACCCCTTGGAAGCACTGAAAACTTATCTAGACAGTCGGGAAGACCTCAAAGAGATAGCAGAGAATATGTTAGAGGCAGCCAACAGCTTGCTTGCCCACGAAGAGGAACCAATACTGGAGTTAAGTAAAGGAACATAATTAGCCTGAAAATACCGATTCTCTAAAAGCTAGTGACCTAAGTGTTTTCCCTTCAGTCTTCTGATAAATACGCTCTAGTGATAGGTGAGAAAGATCACAAGGTGAAGTGACGGGGATCGTCGCAATCCCCTAAAGAATAATTGTGTTAGGGATTAGTTTTCTAGTGACTGGTAGTAGCAATAAAAATCATCCGTTGGGAAGATACAGCTCAAATATTAAATCAAATACTATTTATTTAGATAACAGTTTATTTAGATAGCAGTCGCCATGCTTGTTAAAATCTTATTAATTTCTGAAACTCTTGCTGAAGATTGCCTTTCACTTCGGCCTTTGTAGATAACTAACTTTTTCGGTATAGCTCTTTTCTGCCTTCTGCCTTAGCCTAAGCCTTAGCCTTCTGTTATATATGAATTTAAAGGATGTACAGCAATGATAAACAACACAAATTTTTTTTCCAACCAAATCCTTGAGTTATATGCTCAGGTTTCTTGCACGGGCCAACTAACTCATACAGATAAATTAACATTAGAATCTGCTTTGTCCAATGGTTCACTAGACAAAGAAGAGAAAATAGCAATCCAACGGCTGTTCTATGCTCTACGCCGAGGATATTTTCATCTCGTGGACAACTAACACAGGACTTACGCACCCACGCACCCAACCAAAGAAACCGGGTTTTTTGACAAAAATACTTTGCCCGAACCCACAGATTCTTTAAAAAACCCGGTTTCTGGAACTCCACAGTAATTCCTAAATTAGCGATTAGCGATTAGCCATTAGCAATTAGCCATTACCAATTACCAATTACCAATTACCATCAATTCTGTTTTCTGTATCTGAGTGCCTGTTCAATTTTTTCAATTAGGTATCGCGAATCTCCCTGTTGTACCAACTTTTCTAACTGCGAGACTGCCGCTTCAGACCTCTCGATTTGTTGAACCAAAGAATCCCCAGTGGTAGTATCTACGTTTCTCAAATGCTCTTGTAGAATTGGAATTAAATTGGGATTTTGATTCCTGGCAAATTCCTCTAATTCTAACAATGCCATCTCTCCGCGTTCTATCTTTTGACTGACACTCCTAGCAGCGTTAGCGTTGCTTTTAGCAGTCTCAGTGAGTTCTTGTATGCGAATTTTAAAGCGGCTAGTGATTTGATCGATTTGATTGCCTACCTCAAAGGCTTGGCTTACCAGTCGGCTAATTTCTAAACTTACTTGGCTCAGCCCATTAGATTGATTACCCTGCTGGTTGGAGACAATCGTAGCTTGTACTGCTAAGTGTCGAACTTGTTGGATAATCTCTCCAATTAATTTAGAAGCACTGTTAACTCCTTCTAAATCTTTGCCTATTACCTTACCAAGGTCTAAAATTTTATCTGTATTGTTGCAAATAAAATTAGAACCCTGGAAAGTCGCTTGGAAAGCTTGCTTGCCTTCTACGCAAATTAATTGAGCAATACGAATAAATCGTTGATTTAGCTGAGCGACTTCTTGGGCTTGTTTCAAGAGTTCTGTTTGTTCAGAACTATAACTTGGGCTGGGCTTTTGTTTTCTCTTCAGAGTAGCTTCTAGAAGCTGGCTATATTCCTTAACTTTTGTCTGTCCTTGCTGAATTTTTTCAATATACTGCTGCGCTTCTAACTTTTGCTGGTGAATCGCCTTATTAGCTTGAGCTAACATTTGAGACTGAGCTAAAATTAGAGTTTGGATATCAAGCAGATGGAGACCTCGGTCTTCTAAAACAATAATAATTGGTTCATAAACCAGGTCTTTAGGTCGATTAAGAGCTGTTTGCACGGCTTCATCTATTTTCCAATTTTCAGAAAGCACCAAAGGGGGAATTCTAATAAAATCTAAAAGCAAACGAATCGGCCGTTGCCAATAAAGCTCAACTCGATCGGGGAGACTCATTTGTTCGCGAAATTTGACACGAGAAATCATGCCCAACATTTGTGAGTCTTGAGTAATAATTACTCCAGGTAGATCGGGTTGCTGCCCAAATTTTTGGGCGATAACCTGTCCGAGAGTTGTAGAACTCACTTGGAAGTCATGGGAGGGCAATTGGCCTAGCGTGGAATCCAGCGTTAGCTGAGTTAGGTCGCTCATGCACCCTAGTACCGTAGGTAAAAGTCAACAAACCATATATCTTGGCATTATACTGGTTTAAGGTTAAATAAACTCATCATGCTGTTTCCTCTAATTTCACTTGTACTCAAGAAAAACAAGGGCTCCCTGGGGCCCCTGCTGGGTTTGCCACCTCAGAGGAGAGATTAAATGCTGAGGTTACAGATAAGTTCTAATCTCAAATTTACATAGCTAATGTGCGGCATAACCGTCCCTAGAACTTCCAATCCCAAATTTCCCATCTAATTTCATTGATTGCCTCGCAAACTCGACCCTCCGTTTCCCCCTATAAAACAAGGGAGATTATGGTCATTTTCTGTAAATAAACCAGATAAATGTCTATTCTTACACCTCCAACATTAACTCGGACTTTACCTGTAGAAACCTTTGATGCTATTTGCCAATTATTGCGACAAATGGCTCAAATTCCAGGTACATTAATGCTTACGGAAAATGCAATCGCCGCAACTGAATTTACTACTGAGTTACCCCAAAACTTTGCAATATTTATTTCGGAAAAATTTAGCGCACTATTGTGGGTGAAGGAAGAGGTGCAGACTGCGGGAGATATCTGCACTCTCCCCGATCAAAAATTCCCAATTAAAAATTCAATAGTATCTAATACTTCATTAAATGTCGGGTTGACTTTCGAGCCAGAAGCAATCGCTGCTTTTGGATATAAACTATGCGATCTTCACATAGCAGCAGGGACGAAACTGCCGAGGAATATTGACATTTATGCCATGAGAATGGCGCTAAAAAATATAAAATCTAATGATGCTAATCTCCAGAGTGAATTCACCCTGCAATTGCTGGAAATTATTTCCTTAAATTGCTGTGTAAATTCCGCCCTCTATCCTTCAGGGTGCAAATATATAGAAGATTCCTGTCACCCGCAACTCGAACAAGAACGGCTTTTAAATCAGGTAACAACTCAGATTCGGGAGAGTTTAGAATTGCCAGTGATTTTGTCAACAGCAGTCGAGCAGTTTCGACAATTTTTGCAGGTCGATCGTCTGTTAATTTATCAATTTCAATACCGACAAAAAACTAGCGAGAATATTGAAAATAAGCTTCCTACTAAAAAGACGATAAAACAGGCTTCAGAGCAACTCTGTGGTCGTGTTAATTACGAAGCTTTGGCGAATGAAAAGATCGCTTCTGTACTTTACTTATCTGAAGGATCGGCTTGTTTTCCCGACGTACCCAACTATCAAGAGAAATATCGCAAAGGAATTACTATCGGTGTCGCAGATATCGAAACTACCTACAGCGATCGCCCCTGTTTTTTAGAGTTTATGCGCTCGTGTCAGGTACGAGCTAAGTTAGTAGTACCGATTATAGTTCAAGAAGAACTTTGGGGGCTACTGATTGCCCACCAGTGTTTTGAGGTACGCGAGTGGGAAGAAAGTAAAAAAACGTTTCTGAGACAAATTGCAGAACACTTAGCGATCGCAATTTACCAAGCCGAACTCTATGCACAGTTGCAGCAGCAAAAACGTACCCTAGAACAGCGGGTAATTGAGCGCACCCAGGAACTCCAAGATGCACTTGCTGCGGCCCAATCAGCGAGTCTTGCCAAAAGTGAATTCTTAGCAACTATGAGTCATGAATTACGGACTCCTCTCACCTGCGTAATTGGGATTTCCGCTACTCTCCTACGTTGGTGTTGTGGCAATGAAGCTAATAGCAAGATTCCTCCTTCCAAGCAGAAAAATTACTTGCAAACTATTCACGATAGCGGTAAAAAGTTGTTGGATTTAATCGAAGATATTCTAGATTTATCTCAAGTAGAAGCTGGGAATACGGCATTAAAAATCAGTGAATTTTCCCTATCTCAAGTAGCTTATTTAACTGTAGCCGATATCAAGGAACAAGCAGCAGCTAAACACATAGCAATCGCGATTGAACAGCAAATTGAACCCGGTCGCGAGCGCTTTGTAGGCGACCAGCGTAGAATTAAACAAATCCTCTTCAATCTATTGACAAATGCCATTAAGTTTACCCCAAAAGGGGGGCGAGTAACCCTCCGAGTTTCTGTAAAAAGTGAAAATTCTATATCCCCATTGCGTCAAAAGAGCATTAAATCGGGTGGAAATATTGCTGTTTTCCAGGTAGAAGATACTGGCATTGGCATTGCTAAAGAGCAGCAATCTTTGCTGTTTCAGAAATTTAAGCAGTTAGATTCACCTTACCGCCGCGAATATAGCGGTATTGGTTTAGGTTTAGCCTTAACTAAACACCTAGTAGAATTACATGGCGGCGCGATCGAAGTCAAATCTACTGTCGGCGTTGGCTCTATTTTTACAGCATTTATTCCAGTTCAAAATATCAAAAAACTTGAGCGGGTTGCCAACAGGAAAGAGGAACAAACAGATTCATTATTTATCTCTCAATCTTCTGCTTTGCAAGGTTGTCTCGTTGTAATTGAAGAAAACGAGGAAATTGCCGCGCTTATTTGCGATATTATGACAGCAGCGGGCCTGCAAGTAGTGTGGATGATTGAAGGTTCTACTGCGGTAGAACAAATTAAATTGTTTCAGCCTATAGTTGTAATTGTCGATATGCGATTGCCAGGAATAGATGGTTATGAAATCATCCATCAGTTGAGAAACCTCAGCGCCAATTATGCTCAAGGTCTCAAAATTCTAGCTTTAACAAATAAGACAATGCTATCCGATCAAAAAGCAGCCATGAATGCAGGTGCAGATGATTATTTGAATAAACCTGTGCAGCCAGAGGAACTATTACATAAAATCACGAATTTGCTAATAACTAATGGCTAAGATTACTGGGAATGTTGCATGATTTTGGGGAACTGGTATAACTTGACAGATAAAGGTTGTCTGGGGTAATTTATCCTTAATAATCTAGATAAGAGAAAAGATGATTTTCAGCAAAGAGGCAATTAAACCTAGACTTAATTCGGCTTTTAAGCAATTAATGTCTATACACTGGGTAATGGGGTGTTGCTACCTGTTGCTGTTTACAACAGGTACATTTATGGCGAATGTGTCCCGCGAGACTCCACTCCGGGGAGAATTGTATAATTTTCATAAGGCAATGGGTGTCTTAGTTATGGGTCTTTTGACCTGGAGAATCTTGATTTTACTTCAGGTATGGCGGCGTAAATATACTCGCAGTTTGCCAAAGCTTAGTCGGGAGTGGACGCAGAAATTTTTATTACATTCTACGCTGTATTTATTTATGTTTGCACTTCCGGTTAGCGGTTTCTTTTTTGCAAATTCATATAAAAATAACAATGTCCATTTCTTGGGGTTTACTCTGCCCGATATATTCCCCCAAAATTCTGCTTTAGTGGACTTAAGTAGAAGTTTGCACTTTTGGTTGGCTTATACATTTCTGGCATTTATTGTGTTACATATCCTGGCACAGCGGAAGGTTGTTCGTGCTAACTGGAGGCGCTTTAAAGGGATGTTAAAAGCAAATTTTGTTTCTAGAAAATCATGAATAAAAACTAGGCGATGCAAAGAATAGCTTATAATCAAGGGGTTTAGAAAGTTAGAATCTGCTAAAACCTTGTCGTTTGCTATACTAACACAATCACCCATTACCAATTACCCATTACCAATTACCAATGATTCAGTACCAATTTCCCAGTAAACTAATAGTATCTTGTCAAGCACCAAGTGATTCGCCTTTGCATGAGCCGAGCGTTATTGCAGCAATGGCAGAAGCGGCTGTCAATCAAGGAGCCGCAGGTGTTAGAATTGATACTCCAGCTCATATTACAGCAGTGCGATCGCGCATTTCCTCGCCAATTATTGGGATTTGGAAACAAGTATTGCCGGGATTTGAAGTTTATATTACTCCCAGATTTGAAGATGCGGAGGCGATCTCAGCCGCAGGTGCAGACATCATTGCCATTGATGCTACTCTCAGAAACCGTCCAAACGGAGAAACAGTTAAGAGTTTGATTGCTAGAATTCACGATGAATTAGGCAAACCCGTAATGGCTGATGCAGACACCTTAGAAACAGCAATTAAAGCAGCAGAAGCGGGAGCTGATGCGGTGGGAACTACTCTTTATGGCTACACTGCTGAAACGAAACATCTATCTCCTCCCGGTTTTGAACTACTTGCCAAAATGGTAGAAAAATTAGATATTCCAATTATTTGTGAAGGTGGTATTGCTGGGCCACAGATGGCAAAACAGGCTTTAGATTTGGGAGCTTTTGCAGTTGTTGTGGGCGCTGATATTACTGGGATTGACCTTAAGGTAAAAGCTTATAATTCGGTAATTGGTAATTGGTAATTGGTAATTGGTAATTGGTAATTGGTAATCAAATACTGAAAAGTCTTGCTACAATTCTTATTTTGGGTAACACTAAAATTGTACTTAACCTACGGCTATTACTGAATCAATTACCCCCTATAGTCCCCCTTAGTAAGGGGGACGGCGACAGCCGGGGGTTTAATAAAGTGCAACTTCACATTAAATTGGTATTACCCTAATTAGATCAGCACGCCATTAATGAAATTGCTAACTAAAGCCAGAGCTAAGGCTCCTAATACAGCACTCCACATACCCATTCGCAAGCTGAAACCCTCAACAGATTTAGCTGCTAAGGCAAAAATAATCACATTAATAACAAAAGCAAAAAGCCCTGACAGCAAGCCGAGAGTTAGAACATTGGGTATAAAAAATACCGCTCTGAAAATTGGCATGATTAAAACATTCAAAATCCCCAGAACTGCTGCTGAAACTATTGCTTTTGGCGTACTGTCAATTTGAACGCCAATAGGCAATTGAGAAATAAGTAGCAAGCTGCTACCTGTAACTAACCAAGCAATCAAAATGTCAAGTGGCTGCATAGTACAAACTCCTTCCTTAAAAGCTGAAGCTTAGAAAAATTGATATTTAACTATACATTAACCAAAAAATATCGTTGCTTCCTCTACCAATCGGCATAATTTATGTTTATGATTTTTTCCGGATGGCAATACCTTTGATAGGGAAAGAGAAGAAATGCGGTTTGGGTATGAAAATGGCTAGCAATTATATTTTTAAATCTGGAACGGGCTTTTTTGACAAAGCGGCTCTCGAAAATGCGGTACTTCGCCGCAGTAGATTACACCGAGCGATATTATTAATGCTGTGCATTACTGGTTTGATGGGTCTGCCGATTTTTCGTCTAGCTCAACTGCAACTGGTTCAAGGCGAATACAATCGACAGCGGGCAGAGCACAACCGCATTCGGTTATTTCCTGTTGCTTCCAACAGAGGTCAACTTTTAGACCGTAATGGCAAAATATTAGCAGCAAATCGAGTTTCCCGTTCGGTATATTTATGGCCAAAGGAACAGGCGGCAAAGGAATGGCCTGCTACAGCTTCTCTGCTGAGTTCCATATTGAAGATATCTAAAGAGGAAATTCTTAAGAAATTAGAGAAGGTTGGTTATAAATCTGCTTTGCCGATCCGAATTCGGCAGGATATTAGCCGTGCTACGTTTATTTCTTTGTCTGAGCAAGCAGGTAATTTGCAGGGGATTGAAATTCGTCCTGAATCGAGTCGGGACTATCCTTATGGAGATTTAGCAGCGCACGTTTTGGGATATATTGGCGAAGCTAGTTTAGATCAGCTTAAAGCTAATCCAAAGTATCCGATGGGGATGATTGTAGGTCAAATGGGAGTGGAACGCATCGCGAATTCTTCCCTTGAGGGTGTTTGGGGAAATCGTTTGATTGAGGTGAATGCAAAGGGTCAAGAAATACAGGAGTTGGGGGTGAATTCTCCTGTTGCTGGTAAGTCGGTGCAGTTGACTTTGGACTTGGATATGCAGAAAACTGCTGAAAAATCTCTAGGCGATCGCTTGGGAGCAGTGGTTGCTTTAGATGTGAAGACGGGGGCGGTTTTAGCGATGGCTAGTTGGCCGGATTTTAACCCGAATATTTTTACTAGCAAGGTGAGTAAAAAAGAGTGGGATCGCCTTCAAGGTGAAGATAAACCTTTTCTAAATCGCGCTCTACAAGGCTATCCTGCTGGCAGCACTTTTAAAATTGTTACGGCTACGGCGGGGATGCAGTCGGGGAAATTTTCTCCCGATTCAACTTTGTTTAGTTCTGCTTCTATTACTATTGGTGGTATATCTTTTAACGAACATGGTGCTGGTTATGGCACTATTGGTTTTCGCGATGCTTTAGCCTACAGTAGTAATACGTTTTTTTATCAAGTAGGGATGGCCGCAGGGCCGGAGCAAATGTCTAAATGGGGCCATGAATTGGGGATTGGCGGGACAATTAATCTGAAGCTATTGGGGTTAGATGGGGCAAATCATGGTCAAATTCCAACGCCGAAAGAGAAAGTGAAAATGTACGGGGAAGATTGGTATGTTGGCGATACGGTGACGATGGCAATTGGTCAGGGTTTGGTGTTAGTAACGCCTTTGGAGTTGGCGGTGATGGTGTCAACTGTTGCCAATGGGGGTTGGCGAGTGCAGCCACATTTGTTGACTTCTCAAGCTAATGAGGCTAAACCGATTAAGACTGCGATCGCGCCCGAAACTTTAAATGTGATTCGCCAGGGGTTGATTGATGTGGTGCTTAAAGGTACTGGTCGCGGTATGAATGACGGTTCTATTCCTCTGAGTGCGGGTAAGACGGGGACGGTGGAAATTCCAGGCCACCCGGATAATTCTATGTATGTGGGTTTTGCGCCTGCCGATAAGCCCGAAGTTGCGATCGCGGTTGTTGTCGAAGGGGGGGGATATGGGGCTGTATCGGCCGCTCCTGTCGCCCATGAGATATTTAGAACCTATTTCCAGAAGAAAGGTTTTAAACCTAAGAAGTAATTTTGTCAGTAGTCTCGCAATCACAAAAATATCAGGACTTACGCAAAACGTAAGGTGGGCGTTCGCCGCGAAGAGCCTGCAACTCATAGCTACATCCAATTAAAAATTAAAAGTTAAAAAGGAAATTAATTATATTTTTAACTTTTAATTTTTAATTTTTAAAAGAGGCGATCGCCCACCTGTGCATTTTATAGTGTTTATTTATCTCCACCTGCTTAAGTCCTAATTTTGTGTAGAGAAACCCTGACATTTTCCACCATTTCTCCACTTAAGCTTCCCCAGAATATACACACTAAATCTCTATGCTGTATCGATAATAAATTTCGAGGAAGCGATTTCTAACAGGCGGCTATTACGCTAGAGAAACGGTGAATCGAAATTCTGTATCTTATGATTCAATTCTAGTCCAAATTATCTTGGATGTAAAGGTAAAACGATGAAAATTCGGAGACGGTATTTTCTTCAGTTGAGTGCAGGTAGCGCGATCGCGATCGCGGCTCACGGATGCACTCAATCTCAAACTCAGACAAGCACTACTGGGGCAACCAGTTCAGAGAATCCCGGTAAAATTTCGATTGGATTCTGGCCGGTCGCCTCTGGATTACCCTTATTTGTCGCCGAGAAAAAGGGTTATTTCAAAGAAGCCGGCTTAGACGTAGAAGCAGTCAAATTTGCCTCACCCAACCAAGTTGCCGAAGCATTAATTGCTGGAAGGCTTCAGGGAACAGGCAATGGAGTTGCTAGCGGTGTCTTGGGACTTTCAGAAATCACATCACCGGGATTATTCAAAATCATTGCTGCCAACCCCAGCAATGTTGACTACAAACTCGATCAAGTGATTGTGGGCAAAAATAGCTCAATTCAGGCGATCGCGGATTTAAAAGACAAAAAGTTTGCCACAGGACCAGGAGCACAGAATTTAGCGATCGCGCAAGCAATCCTGGCAGCAGCAGGAGTTACCAATCCCCAAGTACAGCAAATAGAAATTCGGCAACACATAGCCGCGATCGAATCGGGACAAATTGATGCAGCTTACACCCTAGAACCAACAGGTACAGTTGGCGAAGTTAAAGGTCTTACCCGCATTCTGGAAAATGGAGTTGTTTCCAAATACATTTTAGGCGATCCCAAAGCTCCTTGGTTTGGTGGTGCAGCCGTACTAAGTAGCAAATTTATTCAGCAATATCCCGCTACAACCAAAACCTACACAGAAGCCTATCGCCGCGCTGTTGAAGATATTAGGAAGAACCCGGATGAAGTGCGTCAATATATGGTAGGCTACACCTCCATCGAAGGGGATTTAGTGCAAAAAGTTCCCATGATTGGATACACAATGTACAACGAATTTAAGCCGGAAGATGTGACCTACTTCCAAAAATTCTTCAATTTTATGACTGATAAAAAAGTCTTCTCAAAACAACTTGATGTTGCCAGCTTATTGTACAAACCTGTTTAGTTACAAGACTTATGCAGAACCAAGCTAACTTCCTTAAAAATATTTAAAAGGAATGCGAGGGAATCGAGGTTTCAGACTTCAAATGCGTAAGTCCTAAATCACTTTTCTGGAGAACCATATTATGCTTGTAAATCCTGTCATTAGCCCGAATATTGCCCCACCAGAACATTTTATTTCCGTACAAGGATTATGCAAATCCTTTGCAGGACAACCCCTTTACGAAGACTTTAACCTCGATTTACCCAACAATCAATTAGTTTCAATTTTTGGCCCCAATGGCTGCGGTAAATCCACCCTAATTAACATGATTAGCGGGTTGATTCCCATCGATCGCGGTGAGATTCGGATTCATGGTAAACCAATTCGCCGGGCCAAAATTGGCTATGTGTTTCAAAACTATCGGGATTCAATGTTTCCCTGGATGAGTGCCTATGACAATATCGCCTATCCACTGCGAGTTAAGGGAGTACCAGAACAGGAATGTCGCGATCGCGTCGAACGCCTAATCGACACCTTTAATATTCGCCTTGACCTCAAACGTTATCCCTACAATTTCTCTGGTGGACAGCAACAATTAGTTTCCATTTTGCGGGCGCTAGTTGCCGATCCAGAAGTTCTTTTTCTCGATGAACCCTTTTCCGCCTTGGACTTTGAAACCACCCTATTCGTGCGCGATAAACTCCAAGAAATTTTCATGGCTACTGGCATTCCGATGTTAATGGTAGTTCACAACTTAGAAGAAGCAGTATTTCTAGCAGATACAGTTCTACTTTTAAGTAAACGTCCAACTCATTTAGTGGAAGCAGTACCCTTTACTGTTTCTCGTCCGCGTACCCCCGATACACTTACGTCTACCGAATTCATTGAAGTCAGCCGTTACTGTTTAGAAATCTTTCGTCAGGAGATGCGGAAATGAATACTTCTAGCGTACCTTCCTCTAATATTGACGTTCAAAAATTTTCCTTCGATCGCTTTTTGCCATTCATTGGAGTATTGGTACTTTTTGGTGTTTGGTGGTTAATTTCTATCTCTGGTTTTGTCAATCCAGTGCTATTACCTACGCCTTTTGCTACTCTCGGTACGCTGATTGCGGGAATGTTTACAGGTGTAATGTTACCTGATTTTATCGCTACGGTGTTACGAACTTTTAGCGCTTTTTTGATGGCTGGTATTATCGGGGTTCCGGTTGGTGTGGCTTTGGGTAGTTCTGAAAAAGTTTATCGCAGTGTCGAATTTTTAATTGATTTTTTCCGTTCGACACCAGCAAGTGCTCTGATTCCGATGTTCATTCTATTTTTTGGAGTTAGCGATTTTTCTAAAGTAGTAATTGCGGCTTTTAGCGCGTTTTTACTGATTGTATTTAACAGCGCTTATGGAGTGATTAATGCTAAGCAATCGCGGATTCTGGCAGCAAAAGTAATGGGGGCAAACCGTTGGCGAATTTTCAAAGATGTCTTACTGTTGGAAAGTTTGCCTCAAACCTTTATTGGTTTGCGTAGCGGTATCAGTATTTCCCTGGTAATTGTGATTGTGGCGGAGATGTTTATCGGCACAGAACAAGGCTTAGGAAAACGGATTATTGATGCTCAACAAGTGCTCAATGTCAAGGATATGTATGCCTCGATTTTAGTCACGGGAATTTTAGGCTATTTCCTGAATATGCTGTTTCTAATTGTAGAGAAACGGTTTATTCATTGGAGTGGTAAGTAGTCTCGAAATTCCGATAAAGCAGCCAGGGGTTAAAACCCCTGTCTAACAGCTAAAGTCCTCTCAAGAGGACTGAAGAACTTATTAGTCCAGGACTTACGAAAAAGTATCGTAACGCCGC
>NZ_JAQMUA010000431.1:0-2346 GCF_028330895.1 Kamptonema animale CS-326
CCCCATCTCCCCCCTCTCCCCCATCTCCCCTCTCTTAAAAACTCCCTCATGTTTTTTGCACAGTTTACTATTACTTACTCCAGGCAAGTAGCTATATGGCCGGCGACTACTATGAAATACTCGGTGTTTCTCGCGATGCAGATAAAGAAGAAATTAAGCGTGCCTACCGCCGCCTAGCTCGCAAGTATCACCCCGATGTCAATAACGAAGCAGGCGCAGAAGAGCGCTTCAAAGAGATCAACCGCGCCTACGAGGTTCTCTCAGAGCCAGAAACACGGGAGCGCTACAATCGCTTTGGCGAAGCAGG
Organism: Kamptonema animale CS-326; assembly: GCF_028330895.1. Classification (NCBI taxonomy): domain Bacteria; kingdom Bacillati; phylum Cyanobacteriota; class Cyanophyceae; order Oscillatoriales; family Microcoleaceae; genus Kamptonema; species Kamptonema animale. The sequence goes on from NZ_JAQMUA010000431.1 coordinate 308, forward strand.
CGTTTCCGGTGCTGGAGCAGGCGGCTTTAGTCAAGACTTCGGCGATAGCTTCGCTGATATTTTTGAGAGCTTCTTCAGCGGTTTTGCAGGCGGTGCTGCCACTCAACAAGGTCGTCGGCGTACAGGGCCCGTGCGTGGGGACGACTTACGGCTTGACTTGAAGCTAGAGTTTCAAGAAGCAGTGTTTGGTGGAGATAAAGAACTTCGGATTAAACATTTAGAAACCTGCGAAACTTGCAGCGGTACAGGGGCAAAACCAGGAACCAGACCTCAAACCTGTCAAACTTGCACCGGTACAGGTCAAGTTCGCCGTGCTACCCGCACTCCCTTCGGTAGCTTTACTCAAGTTTCAGTGTGCCCCACTTGCAACGGTAGCGGGCAGGTAATTGAGGACAAGTGCGAAGTCTGCGCTGGCAGAGGTCAAAAGGAAGTTACAAAAAAACTGAAAATTACTGTCCCCCCAGGAGTTGACAACGGGACTCGCTTGCGGGTATCCAATGAAGGGGATGCTGGGAAAATGGGCGGCCCTCCAGGGGATTTGTACGTATTTTTGTCAGTGGATGAAGACCCAGTATTTAAGCGAGAGGGGATCAACATCCATTCGGAAGTTAAAATTAGTTATCTGCAAGCAATTTTGGGCTGTCGCTTGGAGGTAGATACCGTAGATGGGCCGACGGAGTTGTTGATTCCGACGGGGACTCAGCCGAATACAGTTTTGACTTTAGAGAAAAAAGGCGTTCCTCGGTTGGGAAACCCAGTTAGTCGCGGAGATCATTTGATTACAGTAGCGATTGATATTCCTACCCGTGTCACGACGGAGGAGCGGGATCTGTTGTTGCAATTGGCTAAACTGAAAGGCGATCGCACGGGAAAAGGCGGGATTGAAGGGTTTTTAGGGAATTTATTTCAAAAATGAGCGAAAGTGTAACTTCAAAGCCGAGCATCCAGATGGATCTACGGGGGACTCCCTGCCCAATTAATTTTGTGCGGACTAAACTTCGCTTGGAACAAATGTCCCCTGGAGAAGTTTTGGAAGTTTGGCTAGATCCCGGCGAACCGATTGAGCAAGTACCTGACAGTCTGACAATGGAAGGCTACCAGATTCTAGACACCCAGTTTGTTGCTGCTGACGAGCGAGACTATTTTGCTCTGAAGGTGCAGCGTCCTCTTGTGAAGGATGAAGGATGAAATTAGCAGTTAGAAGGATGAAATAATGATGAGTTTTAAACAGAGGGAAGAAGGAAGAGATCAGAAGGAAGAAGGATGAGTGTTAATTCGTCCTTACTTGTGGGTACTGTATTGGCTGTTCAAGCCAATTTTTACCAAGTACGGTTAGATCCGGGACTGGTAAACCCTGACAAGATAGGTGAAGTCTCAGGTTCTAGTGGTGAAGATTCAGGTGAAGAATCGAACCTAATACCTAACGTCTCTCCCCTTCTACTCCTTTGTACCCGCAGATCGCGACTAAAAAAAATTGGTCAGCAGGTGATGGTGGGCGATCGCGTGGTAGTTGAAGAACCAGACTGGGCTGGGGGAAGAGGCGCGATCGCAGAAGTATTTCCTCGCCGAACCGAACTCAATCGCCCTCCCATTGCCAATGCCGATCAAATTCTCTTAGTTTTTGCCTTGGTAGAACCAGATTTAGAACCTATAGCATTAAGTCGGTTTTTAGTCAAGGCCGAATCTACCGGCTTAGAGGTTTCTTTGTGTTTAAATAAATGCGATTTAGTAACGCCACAACAGCAGGAACAATGGCGCGATCGCCTCTCCAATTGGGGCTACGAACCCACCTTTATTAGCGTCCACACAGGTGTAGGATTGTCACTGGAGGATGGGGAAGATGGGGAAGATGGGGAGGATGGGGAGGATAGGGAAGGTGGGAAGGATGGGGAAGATAGGGAGAATAGGGAAGATTTAACTTCCTCATCTCCCCCGCTCCCCCGCTCCCCCGCCCCCCAGCTCCCCAGCCCCCTCGCTCCCCCGCTCCCCCTCTCCCCATCTTTATACAGCCAACTCAAGGGTAAGATTACCGTTATTTC
>NZ_JAQMUA010000432.1:0-34396 GCF_028330895.1 Kamptonema animale CS-326
CGATCGCGACAGTCTTTGAAAATCAATATTTAACCTACCGCGAACTCAACAGCAAAGCCAACAAAATCGCCCATTACTTGCAGCAAAGGGGAGTTAAGCCGGAAGTTTTAGTAGGCATTTGTATCGATCGCTCTTTAGATGCGATCGCAGGATTGTTAGGCATTCTCAAAGCAGGCGGAGCATATCTACCTTTAGATCCAAGTTATCCCCAAGAGCGCCTTAACTTCATGTTAGAAGATGCTGGCATATCCATCTTGCTAACGACTCAGCAGCACTTAACCCGCTTTACCGCCACAGCGCAACCAGATTGCCAAGTCCCCAATCTGACTGTAGTTTGCCTCGATCGAGATGGGGATGCGATCGCGCGCGAAAGCCAACAAAATCCTAACAGCCAAGTAACCCTTGAAAACCTCGCTTACGTCATCTATACTTCAGGTTCAACAGGCAAACCAAAAGGCGTTTTAATCGAACACAAAGGACTGTCAAATTTAGCCGCCGCTCAAATACAAGCTTTTAAATTGCAGCCAAATCACCGCGTTTTGCAATTCGCATCTCTCAGTTTTGATGCCTCTATTTTTGAAATAGTCATGGCACTGCGATCGGGAGCAAGGCTTTACTTAGCAACCAAAGAAACTCTATTGCCCGGAAAGCCTTTAATCCAATTTTTGCGTGACAATGCTATTAGCCACGTCACCCTTCCACCCGCTGTTTTAAAACTATTGCCAAAAGCCGAACTTCCCGCACTTCAAACTCTGATCGTTGCAGGCGAATCTTGTTCGCAGGATATTGTTAAACTCTGGGCTAAAAACCGCCAATTTTTTAACGCTTACGGCCCTACCGAAGCTACTGTCTGGTCAAGTATTTCCGAACTTAACGAACATCAAAAAGTGTCGATTGGTCGCCCAATTCTTCATACTCAAATCTATATTTTAGACCAAAATTTGCAGCCAGTACCCATCGGCATTCCCGGCGAACTCCACGTCAGCGGTTTGGGAGTGGCTAGAGGATATCTCAACCGATCGCACTTAACACGACAGCGCTTTATTCCTAATCCTTTTAGCGATAAAGAAGGAGAACGAACTTATAAAACTGGTGATTTAGCCCGCTACCTTCCTGACGGCAATATCGAATTTTTAGGCCGCATTGACGAACAGGTGAAAGTGCGGGGTTTCCGCATTGAATTGGGCGAAATTGAAGCGGTATTGAGACAGCATCCGGGAGTGCAAGAAACCGCCGCGATCGCCTGCAATGACTCATCGGGAAATCAGCGCCTAATTGCTTATATTGTCCCCAACAATCCGACACTAAATGCTCTCGAACTGCGGAATTTCTTAAAATCAAAGCTGCCACCATACATGATGCCGAATGCTTTTGAAATTATTGATTATTTGCCGCTAACCCCCAACGGTAAAATCGACCGCCGCCGCCTATCTTCACCCGAAAACCTAACAGCCGCATCGGGGGCTCGCGCTTTCGCAGATCCTCGCAACCAAACTGAATCAACTCTTGCCCAAATCTGGGCTTCAATTCTCAATCTCGATCGCATTAGCATTGTTGATAACTTCTTCGATTTAGGAGGAGATTCGCTGCTGGCTGTTCGCCTGATCGATCGAATTAACAAGCAATTTCAGCAAGATTTACCGCTCTCTACCCTGTTCTTAAATCCCACAGTCGAAAATTTAGCAAATCGCCTAAATGTAGGTAAAAATTCTTTGCCAAATTCGCCTTTAGTTGCCATTAATTCTCAAGGTTCAAATCCGCCTTTCTTTTGCGTCCATCCCATCTTCGGCGTAGTTTTCCCTTATTATAAACTAGCAGCACATTTAGGAAAAGATCGACCGTTTTACGCGCTGCAACCGCAAGGGATTGAAGGCGAATCTTCTCCCTTAACTAGCATTGAAGATATGGCGGCTTTTTATATCGCCGCAGTGCGTGAAGTGCAGCCGCAAGGGCCGTATTTTTTAGGAGGTTGGTCATTTGGGGGTTTAGTTGCTTTTGAGATGGCTCAACAGTTGCAACAATCGGGCGATCGCGTGGCTTTGCTGGCGATACTCGACACTTTAGCACCAATTCCCCCCAATCAAATTTCCTTTTGGGACGGCTGTAAGTTTCTGCTGACAACAGCGTTGCGATCGGTTTGGCCTTTTGTATTAGATTATTTTCGCCTGCTGGCTGCTACGGATAACTTTTTGGGTGAAAGTTTAGCAGTTAGAATTGCTAAACTAAATAAAGCTATTAAACCCATATTGGCTGTGTTTCAAGCTAACAGCAAGGCAACTCTGGCTTACGTGCCGCCAACTTACGAGCATAAGATTACTCTCCTGCGATCGACTGCACAAACAAGCAAGAGCGATCGGGATTTTACCCTCGGCTGGAGCGAACTTACAAACGAAAAAGTAGAAGTTATTAGATTACCTGGAAATCATTTAACTATGCTCAGAGAACCCCACGTTCAAGTCCTCGCTCAACAGCTAAGACAATGTTTCAAAACTTGCTAAGTTCGTAGTTGCGGGTTGACTCGTCGCGCGGGGGATCGGCTCAAATCTGGCTTTAATAAACTCTTGGGAGTACAGAAATGAAGCAGAGTTAATAATTAAATGGGTAGGAAAAATCAAAGCAAGGGTAATAGTGGATCGCGTTTTAAATGCACCACACCTTAACCACTAACTAATAATTTAGCAGTAGCATTGACAACAATTTGAGCAGCACCCGTAAAGAAAGGGCGATCGATTGTTGCTAGAGTATCCGTAGGTTGGTGATAGTGAGGCGATCGCAAATTTGCAGTATCCGTCACCAACACCGCACCCACTCCCTGATACCAAAAAGGCGCGTGATCGCTCCGTAAAACATCCGGTGTCAGCACGCCTTTGAGAGGAACTGGAAGCGTTACAACTGTTGGTAAATCCGCTTTCCCAGACTCAGTGAAAGTGCTCAGTAATGGCAAATGTTCGGCATCTCCCACCACAGCGATAAATTCTCCCTTGTCTGGAGATTTCACTCCTGCGGCCTGCAAAAATTGATTAGAAGCTAGCCCTTCTGGATAGCTCTGACATCCTGAAATTTGGCAAGCATAACCCACCATATCCAGAACTATCACCCCTTGTAAATCCTTTAACTGCGACTTGTTACCAGTGAAAGCCAAACTGCCTAAAAGTCCCAATTCTTCGCGATCGAATAATACCACTTGTAGCGTCCGAGGTGTTGATTTTGAGCTTAAAAGTCGTGCCACTTCTAGAACTACGGCCACCCCAGTAGCATTGTCATCAACTCCAGGCGATCGCGGTACAGTGTCGTAATGGGCACCAACTAGAATAGCACCCGCTGAAGGGTCAGTACCTTTGCGTTCCGCAAAGACATTGACACCGCCATTAAAGGGCTGCAATACTGGTGAAAATCCCATCTCTCGCAATTGTTGAGATAAGTAATTGCGAGTGCGATCGCGATCGCCATCCCCATAGCGTTCACCCGCCAAAGCTTCAAGGTAGCGCCACAGTCGTTCAGAATCAACCTGTGGCAATTCTAGCTCCTGTGGGTAAGACAAATCTGGCGGTGTCGAATTTGGGGAAATATTCACAGTGCGATCGACTTTCACCTCTGGTACGAATGAGGGATACCAAGAGTGAGAACCCCAACCAGCTACCCCAACAGCAACCAGAATCAATATCGCCACCCAAATTAAATTCTTCATTGAAAACTCAAAACTCAAAATTCCAAACTAAGATCGAAACTCCCCATTTTCAATTTCCAATTCCTGATTCCAGTCAATTTCCTTATTCCCCAGCTCAAACTTATTGCCTTGAAAGAAAACGTGAGGAATTGTCGTTGCCGAAAACTCAACAATAGTTACAGGTTTTTGTAACCACTGGCAATAACTCGGATTTACCTCCTGGTAAATTGCCTTAAAAGACTGAATTTCCACCTCTAGCTGTGCTGCTAGCTGATTAATTTTTTGAGCTTGAGATTGCAAAAGCTTTCCTCCCGCTTGCACCTGTCGCTCAAGTTCCAGCCATTCCTGCTGAGAGCGTAACCGATTCAACTCAGCCTGCTTGTGTGCTAGTAAAGTTTCTTTGTGCTTAAGTTGAATTTCTAGAGCTTGGATACTTTTGTCAATCTCCTTAAGTTGTTGCACCCAATTAGCCGCAGCCGTAGCATTATGCTTGTGAAATTGGGCAAGAGCTTCTGGTGAGTTATTTTTAGGGAAGGCAACAGCGACTCGGAATGAAGAGCGCTGTTGGCGAATTTCGTCGAGTTCCCCTTCCAGGGAAAGGCATTCCGCTTGCAAGGCGGCGATTTCGGCTTCAAGTTCTGCGATCGTCTGGCTCATAACTTTTAGGAACGGGACAACCAATTTTAAATTGTTAACTGTTGACTGTTAACTGTTAACTGTTAACTGTTAACTGGCAATTCTCCCCTTCTCCCCAGTCCTCAGTCCCCAGTTCCCAGTCCCAAATTCAATAGATATCTCAAAACAGTGTTAAGAACAACCGACTTAAGGCTAAACACAGCAGAAGATAAGCGTATCTGAAGTTAGAGGTCTTGTCCATGCAGCCAATTCGCACATTTAACGTTTCTCCTTCCTTACCCTCAAGTCTAGAACCTCTACGCAAGCTTGCCTACAACTTGCACTGGGATTGGAATGTAGAGACTAAAGACTTATTCCGCAGGCTCGATCGCGACTTGTGGGACTCTAGCAACCAAAACCCGGTATTGATGCTAGGAACCATTTCTCAGCAGCGACTCCAGGAAGTATCAGAAGATCGAGGCTTCCTGGCTCAAATGAACCGTGCAGCCTTGCAATTAGACGATTACCTCAAAAACCGAGATTGGTATCGCAAACAGCGCAGTACGAAGCAGCAGGAATGCTACGCTTACTTTTCGATGGAATTTGGCTTAGTCAAAGCTCTGCCCATTTATTCTGGCGGTTTAGGGGTGCTGGCTGGCGATCACCTCAAATCTGCTAGCGATTTAGGTTTGCCGCTTGTAGGGGTGGGTTTGCTGTACCAGGAAGGTTATTTTTCCCAGTACCTTAACGCTGATGGTTGGCAGCAAGAGCGCTACCCGATCAATGATTTCTATAATATGCCCCTGCACTTGGAGCGCAATCCCGATGGCTCGGAGTTGCGAATTGCAGTAGACTATCCCGGCCGCCAAGTGTACGCCCGGATTTGGCGGGTGCAAGTGGGTGTTATACCTTTGTACTTGCTAGATACGAATATTGAACCCAACAACCGCTACGACCAAGATATCACCGATCAACTTTACGGTGGGGATAAGGATCTGCGGATGCACCAGGAAATTATGCTGGGTATCGGTGGTGTGAAAATGCTCAAGGCTTTGGGGCTGAAAGTGACGACATACCACATGAATGAAGGTCACGCAGCGTTTATGACTCTGGAACGCATCCGCGTTTTGATGCAGGAAGAACACTTGAGTTTTGAGGCTGCGGAACAGGTTGTTGTTTCTAGTAGCGTATTTACAACTCATACGCCTGTCCCTGCTGGTTTTGATTTGTTCGATCCAGAGATGGTGATGCACTATGTCGGCGATTATGCTGAGATTTTTGGTTTATCTCCTGATGAATTTATGGCTTTGGGCCGGGAAAATACTGGTGATTTGGTCGCGCCTTTGAATATGGCAATTCTGGCAATTAAAATGTCCAGTTTTGTCAATGGTGTGGCGGCTTTGCATGGTAAGGTTTCGCGCCCGATGTTTCAGGATTTATGGCCGGGATTGCCTGTGGACGAAGTGCCGATTACGTCGATTACGAATGGGGTACACGCCCGTAGTTGTGTGGCTAAGCCTACTCAGGAGTTGTACGATCGCTATCTCGGCCCCAATTGGGAGATGAGTCACAAAGACGATCGCTTGTGGGATCGTTTGTCTGCGATTCCTGATGAGGAGTTGTGGCGCAATCACGAACGCTGTCGTCTGGAGTTGGTGGTGTTTGCGCGGGAGTTGTTGGTGAAGAGTTTGCGCGATCGCGGTTCTTCCCAAAAGGAACTCAATCTGGCCCAAGAAGCTCTCGATCCTAGTGTTTTAACAATTGGTTTTGCTCGTCGTTTTGCTACTTATAAACGCGCTACTTTGTTCCTGCGGGATGTCGATCGCATTAAGCGAATTATGCGGGAAAAGGGCCAACGGGTGCAATTTGTAATCGCTGGTAAGGCTCACCCGATGGATATTCCGGGTAAGGAATTGATCCGCGATATTGTTCACTTCATCCGCGAGCAAGATGTGCGCGATTCGATCGTATTTCTCCCGAATTACGACATTAATGTTTCTCGGTTTATGGTGGCGGGTTGCGATGTCTGGCTGAATACGCCGCGTCGTCCCCGTGAAGCTTCTGGTACTTCGGGGATGAAGGCTTCGATGAATGGTTTGCCGAATTTAAGTATCTTAGATGGCTGGTGGGATGAAGCGGATTATGTTCGCACTGGTTGGGCGATCGGTCATGGGGAGTTTTATGAGGATACTGAGTATCAAGATGAGGTTGAGGCGAATGCTTTATATGACTTGATGGAGAAGGAAGTTGTACCGCTATTTTATGACCGCGATCGTGATGGGATTCCTCGCGGTTGGGTGGCGAAAATGAAGGATGCAATTCGCTTGAATTGTCCTGTATTTAATACTGCCCGGATGGTACAAGATTACGCTCAGCGGGCCTATTTTCCGGCTAGCGATCGCTTCTACGGAATGAGCTCGGAAGGTTATGCTCCTGCTAAGGAGTTAGCTGAGTGGAAGAAACAGTTACTTGAGAAGTGGTATGACATCAAAATTGAGGCAGTTGATGTCTCTGAAGATGTCGAAGTTAAGGTGAATCAGTCGATCACTGTGAAAGCTCGAATTAATTTGGCTGGGTTGACTCCTGCGGATGTGCAAGTCGAACTCTATCAAGGTGCTCTAGATACTAATGGGCAAATTATCGGAGGGATGCCGGTGGTGATGGAGTATGTGGGAGAAGACGATCGCAATTCGACGCTTTATTTGGCTGATATTACTTATACTTCCAGTGGGTTACAGGGTTTATCGATGCGGGTTTTGCCTAAGCATGATTATCTCAGTAGTCCTTATGAAGTGGGTGTGATTCTTTGGGCCTCTTGATTTTGGTTATATCCAGTTTGGTTGATTAACCATTGTTAGGAGTGGGGGCGGGTTTACAATATCTAGGAGTGTTTGATTATAGATATTTGTGAACCTGCTCCTTGTATATTCAAAAAGGTAGGCGAGCGCTGGTGTTTCTGACAGTTAAAATCCATCTACGGAATCAAGCGCTCTGTTCGTTCATTATTAGGTTGAAGTAGCAGAGCAAATGTGTTCTACCATCTATAAATAAAAAGGTAATAGCCCATTAATTATAAAGTACGAATAGGACTGTCAGCAATGCACCAATTCATAACAACCTCTCCAATATTTTCCCAATGAGGATGCTTAGATTTCTCAACTATTTTCTCAATTTCATTAGGAGTTTTTTGTTGAAGATATTTAAGGGTATGGCTGAGCGTATTTTCTCCAAAGCCAAGTGATATTTTACATTTACATTCTCCACTATTACTGCATTTCCAGTTAACCAGACACCAATCATCTATACGACTTGATATGTTAGGAATTAGAGAAATTTGCACCTGCCAAAATTCTTTGGATTTAGGATGTTTTGCATTAATAATTTCCTTCATCCATGTTCCTTTCTTTATATCTAAAAAATACTTAGCCTCAACTGCACTACCACTAATACTTTCAAAAACTTTTAATGCTTCAAGTCTGTCTCGATATGTTTCTTTATGTCTCTCCTGATTTCCGGAACACAGGTTAGATAAAATTGAGGGAGGTATTAAGTTTTCAATTTCACGGCAATCAAGAACAAGAATTCGCGTGTATAGACAAGTTGAATCGCTCTGATCTTGGATGCGAGATGCTGTGGAGCCAAAGTTTTCATAAGGAGCAATTTTGTCACTATCTACAATACAAAGGCAAAAACGTTTTTTTCCTTGTTGAATATTAATATACTCATTAGCAATTGTATTACCACCACCTCCTCTAGGTTCGTATGCTATTGGTACCTTAAGTTGATTCCATTTAAGATAAACTTTTCCTATACTTTCGTATAAAAAAGCATCAGCACTATTTTCACACAGGAGTATAGTTTCCTGTAATGAATATGAATCATTAAAAAAACTTGGAGGAACTTTAATAATTTGCTTACCTGCATCCTTAAACACTTTTGGTTCATAACAATAACAACGGTTGACAATTTCAATATATTTCGTTACCACAGAAAGATAGGATAAATATTGTGTGGCTGGGCCATATAACTTTTTGTAAGTCTTCCTTGTAATTTCAGATAAACGAGAGCATTGAACAATCTTTTCTAAAGTTTCTCTCTTAGCCGTTACTGAATGCTTACCTTCTCGACGAGCAGTCGCAAGATTTTCTAAAGCCAAAACAGTGTCATCATCCCAAGTATTTTCATCTCCATTATCTACTACAGAGTTATGAATAAAAATTAGCATTTATACAAGTTCCATTTCAAAAAAACCTAGTGGCCAGTTTAAAAGATACCCATCTGAATCGAATTGGACATTTCTTATGGTTACTTCTCCCAGTTTATCAGATGGCTCAAACAAAACAATGTTAATTTCATCAGGAGAAATTTTGCCTTCAGCAATTAATTGCCCTAAGCGATTTACCAACACTTCACTATGGGTTTCAATCATTAAACGTAGATCAATATCGTTATCCTTAGCTGCTGTGATTGACTTAACCAGTGCATCTGTTAAAGTCCCTTGCAGACGGGGATGAAGATGTAACTCAGGTTGCTCAATAGCGTATGTTATTGTTCCTCGGTTTCCTCTATTAGATGAACTTAGTAACCATAATTGAGTAATAACAGGAAGAATTTGAGAAAAACCGAACCCAGTATCAGCAATATTTAGGTCTTTATCCGAATCCTTAGAACATATTGTTAGTGAAATATGATCAATGCTCGATTTAATTGATGGATTAAATCCAAAGTTATCTAAAGTCCAAGCCGAAAAGCTTTGCATTTGTGACTGATTTAGATTCCGCAAAAACATTGCAAGATTATTACCTTGGGAATCCACCTCATCAACAGCTAAACCTTGATATCGGTAATAACGTACTGCTGTAGCTCTTACTGGTCCAATATAGCTAATATTCTTTGAAAAATTGGCTAGTATCTCATCACATTTTTCAATAATAAAAGATATCGCAAATGCGATAATAATATCTCTTAGCTCTTTAAACTCTTTTGTCTCTATTGTCCATTCTTGGGTTTTACTCTTCCAGGATTTGCCAGCAAAAGTATTTTGTTGAATATCTTTTAGCATATTTTCTGAGTTACCTAGACCAAAGGAGAGTACCATTTTAATAATATTTTCTAACTTAGTTTTAGGATGAATTGTCTCCTCTATTTTGTCTGTTAAAGCTTTAAATAAAGCGGGCAATCGAAATACATATGTATTAAGGATCTGAGAATATAAGAATGATTTATTAAACTCATATTCTTTTTTTTGCTCTTTTTCAGTAATAGTGGGCAAAAGGAAATTAATATTAAATTTACTGGAAAAATATTTATCGCCCAAATTTAACACATTTAACACATTAAATGAATTCACCCAAAATTTTGTCAGATAATCATCTTCACCAAACTCCAATTCAATTTTTGAATCTTCAATCTGCAAAAATATTTTACTTGTTCTTGTAGCTTCTTTATTTTTATACTTTGATACCTGAAGACTTAAGGTTATGTTAAGAGTGTTTAAAATTTTTGCTCCTTCAGAAAAAATAAGGTCTACAAAATCTGTATTTATACCATAGTTGCTTGATTCGAGCTTGAAGTTAAAAGAAAATGCAATGCTGCCTTCTCCTCCAGTTTGATGAGCATCATCAAAATTTCCGAAGTCAACTAGGCGGCCAAACCAAAGTATTGGTTCAATTGTTCTCAATTCTACGCTTTGTTTTAATAGAGGAAGAATACGCAGAAAACTACTCTTGCCTGAACTATTTTGCCCAAGAAGAACAGTTATAGGCTTTAACTGAATATGGCCAGTATCACCAAGACATCGTAATCTTTCCACTCTAATAGAATCCATTCATACCTCTTAACAATAAGTTCCCTGCCTATTCGTAGTAGGCTCTCTGAGCGCCGAAGGTATTGGTCTTAAGAAGCACTCACCCCAGTATTGCTTATAGTTTAGCTTGTCCTTGGCTCATAACAACTTTTTCGGCTACTGCTCACTCACATCTTAACGTATGAGCGATCGCACACTCTAGATGTGGAGGATGGACAGAGCGATCGCATCTTCCCCCTTATTCTAACAATCCTCAAACTAACGGTAAAGGCTCCAAACTGCGCCACAAGTACCACGAGGCAATACTACAATAAGGCTTCCACTTTTGCCCTAAACGTTCTGTAGTCTTGCGATCGGGAAGAGCATCAAGACCATAGAGTTTCCGAATCCCTGAACGTATACCTAAATCATCCACAGGTAAAACATCCCACCGATTAAGACGGAAAATTAAAAACATCTGAACACTCCAGCGACCGATACCTTTCACTCGCGTTAGATTCTTAATAATCGATTCATCATCCATGATTTCCAACTCCTCAATGGTCGGCAATCCCTCGATCGCATGACGCGCTAAATCTTTGAGATAAGATATTTTGGGGCGCGAAATACCCACCTGGCGGAGCACTTCATCCGGCGTATCGAGGACATCTTGCGCCAGAGGGAACTGAGTGTTAGCGTAAAGCTGAAGAAATCGAGCGTGGATAACTTTAGCTACCTTGGTAGAAAGTTGTTGATGCAGAATTGACTGGGATAGACAAAAGAACAAGTCTCCCTCCAACTCGCGCTGATTTAATTGACACGCACCAACTTGGTCAATGAGTTGTCCCAAAATGGGATCGGAATCCTTGAGATAGTCAATAGCGAGCGAGTAATTCATCTACGCAAAAACCCAATATTGTTTGCGATTTGTATTCCAAATAGTACGCAATATAGAAATATTAGCGTATTCCGATCGCACCTCAGCCTGAGCCCAGAAACCGGGTTTCTGCGATAATTTAGGCATCCTACCGAAGATTTGGGTAACAAACCCGGTTTCTAAGTCCCCCACGCGATCGCTCCCTGAACCCAGAAACCGGGTTTCTGCGATAATGTTGGCATCCTACCGAAGATTTGGGTAAGAAACCCGGTTTCTAAGTCCCACGCGATCGCCCCCTGAGCAAAGAAACCGGGTTTCTGCGATAATGTTGGCATCCTAACGAAGATTTGGATAAGAAACCCGGTTTCTAAGTCCCACGCGATCGCACATTTCTGACTTCCTCACCTACACTCTGATATGCCACGTCGCCAAATTATCTTCCAAGCGGGTAATTACTACCATGTTTATAACCGAGGTAATAACTGTCAGCTTATCTTTTTTGAGCGAGAAAACTATATTTATTTTTTACGTCAATTAAGAAATCATCTGATTACTCATGGCGTTGATATTATTGCTTATTGTTTGATGCCGAACCACTATCATTTATTAGTTTACCTGCAAAATGATGATTTTTCCAAGCTGATGCAGTCATTTACTTTGTCTTATACTAAAGCTATCAATAAACGCTATCAAAGGGTGGGTTCACTATTTCAGGGACGATTTCAGGCTATTCATGTAGATCGAGAAGACTATTTATTACACTTAACTCGATATATTCACTTAAACCCAGTCTCTGCTAAGATAGTTGAAAAAGCTGAGGATTGGGAGTTTTCCAGCTATCAGGAATATATTGATTTGCGCCAGGGAAGTTTACCTAAAATAGAGGGGATGCGAGCGCAATTTCACTCAGCAGATGCTTATCGTTACTTTTTAGAAGATTATGCAAAAAGCGATAAATTAATCCAGAATTTAACCTTTGAAGAATAGAAGGCTTTAAGAAACCGGGTTTCTGCGACAATTTAGGCATCCTATCGAAGATTTGGGTAAGAAACCCGGTTTCTCAGACCCTCACGCGATCGCGCCTCAGCCTGAGCCCAGAAACCGGGTTTCTGCGATAATTTAGGCATCCTATCGAAGATTTGGATAAGAAACCCGGTTTCTAAGTCCCTCACGCGATCGCTCCCTGAACCCAGAAACCGGGTTTCTGCGATAATTTAGGCATCCTACCGAAGATTTGGGTAAGAAACCCGGTTTCTCAGACCTCCACGCGATCGCGCATCTCTACTAATTGCCTTGTAAAAAGTGAGATAATAATTAAGTTGATTGAGTAAAAAGCATAAACTTAGATTGTCATTTCACTCACGCTATGCAGATGGCAGACTTGTGCTGAAAAACCAGCAACCGCCACGACTTGGAGAATCAAGACCCGATCCGAATGCTCTAGGCCCTCATTCTCAGTTAAGATGGGATACTTATAATCAGAGGATTTATCAGGCGCGAGAGTTCGATCGGTCAGGACAACCCGTAAGAGATATTGATTTTACCAGTCCCACCTATCCTAATGGCAATCCCCGTCCAGATCATCTGCCACCACCGCATCAACATCGGTGGATACCAAATCCCACTGGTGGTACTCCTACTAGAAGTAGAATCCCGGAAGCACTATGAAATCTGAAAAGTCGGCTATTACCTATAATATCAGTCAAAAATGGGCTGTGACTCTTTGCCCGGAAGCAGAAGAAAAACTGGAATTGAAAGTTGCAAAAATCATTGAGTATTTAGACAAAAATTATCTCTTAAAGCAATGGGTAATATCTGATATTGAAGCTACGGGAAGTTACGGCAATTGCTTGACTTCGCGGTGTAATAATCAGGAAATATTTCAAGTATCTACTTCTGATTTGTTGGAGGTAATGGGGGAAGAAGGTCAAGTTATTGAATTAGATGCTAGTTTAATAAAAGATGACGAGGAATTATTTAAAATATTGATTAGAGATGGGGTTTCAATTGATTTACTTGGGAGAGGGGAGATGATACCACTGACGGTTTTGGGGAAATATGTTTATGTTGACAAAGAACTGTTTATGTGGTAAATAATATATGACAGTCAAAATACACATCAGCAACTTGGGTAATTCCTTAGCTTTGCCAATACCGGACTATATTGTAAAATTTTTCAACCTGAAAGCAGATGATTCAGTAATTTATAGTATAGAAAATGGAAAAATAGTCATAGAGCCTGTAAATCAGAAAGTTTCCAAATATACCCTAGATGAATTATTGGCAGGCGAAATAGAACCCAGGGAAGAAATCTTTTGGGGAAAACCAGAAGGAGAAGAATTTTGGTAAACTATATCCCCGAACCATCTACCAGAAAAATATTAAACTACTTGTTTTCCATCACTACTCTCAATATAACGCCGCAACACCGAATTAATTGTAGTTTTATACTCTGCACTTTGCTCTCGAAACCATGCTATCACCTCAGCATCTAACTGAATCAAATTACGAGCTTGGGCGGCTGGTATTCTTAGCATAGCACTATCAAAAAATTCATCCGTCAAAGGTGGAATATCAGAGTAATCAATATCCTCATCAGTCATCGCCTCTAACGCCACCCAATTAGTACGAGAGATATTGCTCGAATCGTTGACGCTCATATCGATTTGCCTTTCGTGCTGATATGATCCTAATTATATCATCCTGCCTTTCTGTCCAGACAACAACCGCTACACCGTTTCGCAAAAACCCGATCCCAATCCAACGATCCTCCCCATAGTCAATACGCCGATCGATCTCAGTTAGCATAGGGCGATCGAACATCTCAGAAACATCTGCAAAATCAATCCGATGTTTGGCAATATTTTCCGATCTCTTTGCTTCGTCCCATTCAAACAGCATGAAAAATCAATTAACGCTAAGTAGGATCTAAATTTATGATACGTTATTTTGCACTCAGAGAAACCCGGTTTCTGCGAGACTTATTGCATCCTCACCGAGATTTGGGTAAGACTCTAAGAAACCGGGTTTCTGCGATAATTTAGGCATTCTACCGAAGATTTGGATAAGAAACCCGGTTTCTCAGACCCTCACGCGATCGCAACCTTAGCCCAGAAACCCGATCCAAATTTAAGAATAACAAACACGGATTTAAACGCAGATACAGGCAACAAGTCATTAAAAATTGAGTTCATCATTCTCAAATTTCAAGCAAATTATCTCTAGTCTCTGCGTTCAAAATCCGTATTTTCACCCTACATTTCCTGCATTAACCGCAGATAATTCTGCCGCATCTCTGCCATATTGTCCATCATTTTATTAGCCATGTCTTTCTCAACATCACTCATTTGCTGCCAAAAAGCAGCCGATCGCCTTGCCGCGATCGTATCTTGCCATAGCATCTCCAAAAGTTGCGCCGCCATTGGATTTTCAGCGTCTATAAGGTTGCACAATTGCTCAAACGCTCGATTTGCCTCGACGTGATTCGTAACATCCTGGGCCAGCATCAGGCATTTCTTGAGTTCGAGAATGGGATTTTGAGAAGAGTAAGTCATAATTAGAATCAGGTTAAGCTACAAAAACTATACTGCCATCCACCCCGACTTAGTTATTATGACTCTAACACTTAAAGACTTAGAGCGGATGCAAACCACGCTCCAAGAATCTCATCAGGACTACCAACTAGAACTTGTAGAAGGGAAAATTAGCGTTATGGGGCCTTCAGATTACATTTCCGACGAAATTGGCTCTCGGCTGATCGTTTTTTTAGGCGCTTGGGTAATGGCCCACAAATTGGGGCGCGTGACGGGTGCGGCGGCGGGTTTTATTCTGCCCAATCCTGATGCCGATTTACGTGCTCCCGATGTATCCTTTGTCAAGGCCGAAAAGCTCAAACGTAGTCAAAGAAGTTTTGTTCAGCTAGTCCCCGACTTGATGGTAGAGATTAAATCTAAAACTGATAGAATTAAACCAATTGTTGAAAAAATCGAATCTTTTTTAGCACTCGGATCTCAAACTGGCATCCTGATTGACCCTGACAAAGAAACAGTTACTATTTATCGTCTCACAGGTGAGCCTGTAGTGTTAACTAGCAGCGATACTTTGACGATACCAGAATTATTTCCTGGTTGGGAGTTGCCAATTTCTGAACTTGGGCCGCCAGTGTTTGATTAATAGTTAAAATATCGTGTCACACTAAATAATTGATTTCAGTTCAATTCTAACTCATGGATAAAAAACTGCGCGTCCTCTCTGGAGTTCAACCAACCGGTAATCTCCACCTTGGTAATTATCTCGGTGCTATTCGTAACTGGGTAGAAGGTCAAAGTCAGTATGAAAATTTCTTCTGTGTGGTGGATTTACACGCGATCACTGCACCCCATAATCCCGCTATACTAGCATCAGACACTTATGCGATCGCAGCTTTGTACTTAGCTTGCGGCATAGATTTACAACATTCTACCATCTTCGTGCAGTCTCACGTCCCCGCTCACGCTGAATTAGCATGGTTGCTTAACTGTATCACGCCGATCAATTGGCTGGAAGATATGATTCAGTTTAAGGAAAAAGCTGTCAAACAGGGAGAAAATGTAAATGCGGGTTTGCTAAATTACCCCGTGTTAATGGCGGCGGATATTTTACTCTATGATGCCGATAAAGTGCCAGTGGGGGAAGATCAAAAGCAACACTTGGAACTTACCCGCGATATTGCTGTCAGATTAAATCATCAATTTGGTACACCGGAAAATCCAGTGTTGAAACTTCCCGATCCCCTAATTCGCAAGGAAGGGGCCAGAGTGATGAGTTTGACTGATGGAACTCGTAAAATGTCTAAGTCTGACCCTTCGGAACAAAGTCGGATTAATTTGCTAGATTCCCCAGATGCGATCGCTAAAAAAATTAAGCGCTGCAAAACTGACGCGGTGCGAGGTTTGACCTTTGACAGTAGCGATCGCCCCGAAGCTAGAAACTTATTGACACTTTATCTGCTACTCTCTGGGAAAACTAAGGAAGAAGTGGCCGCAGAGTGTCAAGATATGGGTTGGGGTGAATTTAAGCCGCTGTTGACAGAAACGACAATTAACGCGCTCAAACCGATTCAGGACAAGTATAAAGATATAATGGACGATCGCGGCTATCTGGAATCAGTTTTGCGTCAGGGGAAGGAACAAGCTAGTGCGATCGCCAACCAAACGCTTACAAAAGTTAAAAAAGCCTTTGGTTATTCTCTCCCTGATTGATAGGTAAAATAAGTTAAAACCGCCCAGCGAATATAATTCGCTAAGTAATGCGGGAACACAAACAAAGTCCCCCTACGCGGACTATAAAAAAACCAGGTTGTTAAAACCCGCGTAGGCGGGTTTAGTTTGTGTAGAAGCGGTTTTAACCGCCCAGTTTTAGAAACTCAATAACTAAGTAAAATCTCAAATCTCAAATCGAATGAATCGTTTTCGTACCGCCTGCAAAACCCCTGGAGAATTTATCATTACCGCCGAGGTGACACCGCCCAAAGGCGGCGATCCCACCCACATGATTAAAATGGCTCAAACTCTCAAAGATAGAGTCCATGCAGTAAATATTACCGATGGCAGTAGAGCCGTATTGCGGATGTGTCCTTTGGCAGCTTCCGTAATTTTATTACAACATGAAATAGAGCCAATTTGTCAAGTAGCTTGTCGCGATCGCAACCAAATTGGTATTCAAGCTGACCTCATGGGCGCTCACGCTTTAGGCATCAAAAATATCCTAGCATTAACAGGCGATCCAGTCAAGGCAGGCGACCATCCTAAAGCTAAAAGTGTCTTCGATTTAGAAGCAGTAAGATTGTTGCAATTAATTCAAAAAATGAATGGGGGTAGTGACTGGAATGATAAACCTCTAACTGATGGCATTACGGATTTATTTGTAGGTGCAGCCGTCGATCCTCAATCCCCTAGTTGGTCAGGATTGCAAAGTAGATTCGAGAAGAAAATAGCAGCCGGCTCTCAATTTTTCCAAAGTCAATTAATCAGCGATTTTGACATTCTAGATAAATTCATGAATCAAATCGCCGCAGGTTGTAACAAGCCAATTTTAGCTGGCATATTTCTCCTGAAATCTGCAAAAAATGCCGAATTTATCAATAAATACGTACCCGGAGTTAATATCCCCCAGCACATAATCGATCGCTTAGCAAATGCTTCAGAACCTTTAGAAGAAGGGATAAAAATTGCCGCCGAACAGGTTCAATTAGCGCGGCAACTTTGTCAAGGAGTTCATGTTATGGCCGTGAAGCGGGAAGATTTAATTCCCAAAATTTTGGATAAGGCCGGAATTCCACCCCTAACTTAATTACAATGAAATGGTTATCAACCGATATCTAGCAGCGAATTCATCCCATAATTAGATTTATCTTTGTTACTGCGCTGCATTTTAATTAGTTCCCCTTTAGAAGCAATCAAAGAATTTCGTAAAGGTATTAGTAGCAATGACTAATTCAGAATTACCCAATCCCGATCGAGAACAGATCAAAATAGTAGACTCCCAAATCTCAGAAGTAACCGTCTACACAAATCAAGCGCGGGTGACGCGCCGAGGTTTAGTAACATTAACTGGGAACGAGAAAGAATTAGTTATCGCCTCTCTCCCGCGAACAATTCAAAGTGAGTCTGTAAGAGCAACTGGTGCCGGTACAATAGCAGTAAACTTATTAGGAGTTCGCACAGAACAAATCTTTACAACTGAACCCGTCGAAGAAAAAAACAGATTATTATCTAAAAGAATCGAGCAGTTAGAAGAACAAAAACGCACAATTGCCGATCAACTAACAGCGCGAAAATTACAACTTAAATTTGTTGAAGGATTAAGCGATAAATCAGTCGGTTTCTTTTCTAGTAGTCTAGCAAAACAACAGGTTGGCTTGAATGAAACTGGAGAATTATTAAATTTCTTAGGACAAAATTACCGGAAATATATCGGCGCGATAGCGCAGCTAGAAAAACAGCAGCAACAGTTAGATAAACAATTACAAGCTATCCGCAGACAATTACAGCAAATACAAAATCATCGTCCTCAAGAAAGTTTCAGCATTTTTGTTGCCATAGAAGCAAGTGAAAGTGGGGATTTTGAGTTAGAAGTGTCTTATATGATAAATCGAGCCAGTTGGACACCACTTTATGACTTGCGCGTAAACACCACCGACAACCAAATTAATCTTAGTTACTTAGCCGAAGTCAATCAGAATACAGGCGAAGATTGGACAAATATAGTACTTACTTTGTCTACAGCTAAACCAGGATTAGGAACTTTACCGCCTAAGCTTGACCCTTGGTATATCGATGTATTTCATCCAATACCAGTCGAAAAGCCAGAATTTATGAGACAAAGAACTGCGAGAAAAACCGCAGCCAGCGAAGAAATATTTAGGGCCGCAGATATGGTATTGGGAGACGAAGAAATTCTAGGGAGTGTATTTCCTGCATCTGCACCCATAGCTGCTCAAACGGCGACAGCCACAGTTTCTACAGAAGGCGGTGTAGTCACATTTCAAATAGGAGGAAATAGCAATATTCCTAATGATGGAAATCCCCAAAAAGTAACTATTTTTAATGAAAATTACCCCAGTCGCCCTGAATATATTGTTCTTCCTCGATTAGTTAGTTTCGCCTATTTACAAGCTGTTGTTATTAATCCCCTGACAGGTGCTACATTATTACCAGGGGAAGCTAATATCTTTCGAGACAACACTTTTGTTGGTACAACCCAGTTAGAAAATATTGCCCCTGGCCAAGAATTTAAGCTGAATTTAGGTATTGATGAAGGGTTAAAGATTGAACGCGAATTAGTTGAAAGACAAGTAGATAAGAAATTAATCGGTAATCAGCGACGCACGAGTTATGCTTATCGGCTGATGATTACGAATTTACGACAAGTATCAGCAAGTGTGACCCTGAAAGAGCAACTACCAGTGAGTCGCAACGAGCAAATAAAGGTGCGCCTTACTCTGACTAATCCAAAGGTACAGCTAGGAGAAATGGGTTTGTTAGAATGGGTAATAGAGCTTCCACCTCAAGGTAAACAAGAGTTATACTATCAGTTTGTCGTCGAGCATTCTCCTGACTTAAATATATTGGGTTTAGATATTTAGCTAATGGTTAATAGTTAATGGTTAGTTGTTAGTTGTTAGTTGTTATGTTAGTTGTTTATAGAAGTTTTCAATGGTAGGTATTGCTTACAATCACCAATTACCAACTACCAATTACCAATTACCAATTACCAATTACCAATTACCAAATTCTAATCATTGAGAAACTCACCTTCACAGATAATTTCCGATCTATTGATCAAATCATCTGGGTCCCAAAGAGAGCCTAAAGTTGTATTGAAATATTCCCCACCATTATTAACTTCCATGCGCGGTGCTTCTTTGGAGTAAGCTTTAACATGAGGAGTGCAGCGCTGCGCCTGATAGAAGAAATAAGCTTCAGAATTGATGCACATTACGTGATAGAAATCCTTATTAGCTCCTGGTGCATCTCCCAACTTGTATCGCGCTAAACCCCTGTTGAGATATGCTTTCACGTAAGTAGGATCGAGCTGTAATGCCTTGTCAAAATCTTCAATTGCCAGCTTCATTTCTAGCAATTTATAACGAACACAACCTCGGTTATAGAACGCATAAACATTTGTTGCATCGAGCTTGAGTGCTTCATTATAATCATCAATTGCTTTCAGATTATCTCCTAAGTGGTGATAGGATAAACCACGATTGATATAACCCTTGATGTAAGTGGGATTAAGCTGTAATGTTTGATTAAAATCATCAATTGCTTTCTGCTTATCTCCCAAAAGATAGTAAGCCCGTCCTCGATTGTAATATGTTTTATAGTTACTAGGATTAATAGCTATGGCTCGATCGTAATCGTGAATTGCCGCTTCGTATTCTCCTAAATTTGCTAGAACCAGCCCTCGATTATTATAGATTGCATCGCTTTGAGGATTGCTTTCTAGTGCGCGGTTAAGATCCTCAATTGCTTTTTGATTTTCTCCTAAATGTCGCCAAGCATTTCCTCGGTTGAGGTAAGCCTCAAACAAATCAGGGCTAATATCTAGTGCTTGGCTAAGATCTGTAATTGCTCTCTGGTAATCTTTAAGGTAATAGTAAACTAGACCGCGATTATTATAAGTTTTGGCATCGCTAGGATTGATTGCAAGTACCTGATTGAAGTCTGCGATCGCATCTTCGTAGTATCCTTTCTTAGCTTTGTTTAAACCACGCTTGTACAATTGCTTAATATTCATCTGCTTTCTCCCTTAGAAATACTTGGCAAGGTACAAATTTTAATTGGTAATTGTTAATTGGTAATTGGTAATTGGTGATTGGTAATTGTTACGCCGAAGTAGTTTCAAAGTATTGCGATTGCTTCGCTTTGCTCGCAATGACAACTAACAACTAACCATTAACCATTAACTATTAACCATTAACTATTCCCTATTCCCTGTATTGTTCTTCAATATACATTGGTACGACCTCCAATTCTGGAAGCTGAATCAGTTCTTTTTCTGTTTCCTTTTCCTTAACCGATATAGGCAAAAGCACCGTTTTTGGCTTTTCAATCCAACAACTTGCTAAAGGTAAAGTTTGCTCCAAATCTTCTAAAGGTCGAGGAATTACCATCACTGCATTTAACTCACCAATTCGCTCAGCTTCGTACATTCCCGCCTCAACCGCCATCGCCACATCTGCTACTGCACCTCTGATAATAGCGGTACACAAACCCGATCCAATTTTTTCATAGGCGGCTAAGTGTACTTCGGCTGACTTGAGCATAGCATCGCAAGCACCGACCATTGCCGGGAAGCCCCGCGTTTCTAGCAGACCAATCGCTTGATTGCTCAAGCGAGAGTAACCACCGCCAAGGGAAAGTTCGGACAAACGTGCCCCCATTGGAAGTACCTCTTCCAAGTTTGGTAAAGGTCTAGCAATCACTAACTTAGAAACAAATTGCCCAAATTGTTCGGCGGTTTGAGCGCCGGACTCTACGGCTAAACGGACATCAGAAATTCTGCCACGCACGATCGCCGTACAGTAACCGCTGCCAATTTTTTCATATCCTACTAAAGTCACCCCCGCTGACTTCAGCATCATATCAGCAGTCCCAACGATCGCAGGGAAACTTCGGGTTGATACTAAACCCAGAGCCATATCCTTAAAGCTTTGTTCGTGGTGCGATCGCTCGTAAGCGATTGGTCTTGGGGTGTGGGTGTCCATCTTAAACCTCCATTAGAGGATAGTTACTCAAAATAAATACTTATCTATAGTTTTAGTTTGACAGAGCCCAAGACAGATTGGCGAAATACTCATAATTTCATTACTGCCACAAAGCATTGGCGATCGCGATCGGGCCAATTATAGCGAAATCTGCACGCAATTATGCGGAGCTACTAGGAGGGGGAGCCTTACCGTTTTCCTCATTCTTAAAGTATGCCCGATGGGGAAACAGCGTCGTCATCAGACTATTTAGGTGAGCTTGACCGTGCATAATCCCGATGGACAGCGCAGCTTCTGGCGATCGCTCTTCTTTGGCTGACTCCGGTACTGACTGTGCGATTTGTTCCGGTACTGGCTCTGAACTCGCCTCTGCTGTCGCGGGGACTTCCACAGGCGGCTTAGCAGGCTGTGGAGCTTCTACACTTGCCGTTACTTGGCGGCTACTATCTCCGATCAAAGAACCAGCGGCCAACATTTGCGAGTTCTCAATTGCAGGATTTAAAATTGTCACCCCTGAGCCAATACAGGCATTAGCGCCAATTTTCCCAGCACCTACCACCAGCACCCCTGTTCCCAGGATAACGCCAGCTTCTACGATCAGAGTACCTCCACGGGCGTGGAGGATCGTGCCCATACCGATGCAAGCACCGGATGCGATCGCTATTTTACTATCCGGCTCAGCTTTGAGGATGACACCAGGCGCGATCGCCGCGCCCTCATCAACAGTTACATCGCCACTCACATAAATCTGAGAGTTGCTAAGTAGTTGCAGTGGCGATACGTACATAATTGGTAATTGCTAATTGCTAATTGCTAATGGCTAATTGCTAATAAAAGCAGTCCCTACCCGATTGAAAACTGCTAGAGCGGTTTTAAGGGAGGGTTTAGCGGATATTTTTGCAACCAACAGATAACTTCTGTACAAAACCCGCCCGCTGCGATCGGGGCGGGTTCAACAGATATTTAAGGACGTTGGATGAGTTCTTCAAGAACCCGCCGCTTCGCTTTAGTATCAATGCCAATCAAGCGCACGTATTCACCCTTGTGTTCGTTCATACAGCCTTCCAGAGCAGCAAGCACTTCAGCTTCGCGATTAGATTCGATGGGAGCGCAAGTATGCCAAGAACTGGTACGGAAGCGGCGCTGATCGGCGTGTTCCGTACCAATTTTGTAACCTTGTGCCAGTAAGTTACGTACCTTCTCCACCGTCCCTTGAGCCAAGGAACCATTACTGGAATGAGAGCTATAAGCTTTAGAGCTATAAGCTGCCGAAGTTGTTGCCCCATTAGCCTTAGCTGTTTGAGCAACAGGGCCATCTGGTCGCTGGATAATCTCTTCGAGTACCCGCCGCTTCGCTTTGGGATCAATCCCAATCAAGCGCACGTATTCCCCTGCGTACTGAGTCATCAGCGCCTCGATCGCCGCAATTACTTGGGCTATGCCTGTCGCCTGAATTGACGCTCCGCTTTGCCAAGAACTGGTGCGGAAACGGCGTTGGTCGGCGTGTTCAGTACCAACTTTGTAACCCTGAGCCAAAAGGCCGCGTACTTGTTCGGCAACTTCTGCACTCAACTTGCCACTTGACACAGAACCACTACTGTGATTACCGTAAGCAACTTTCCCATTAGACTTCGGAGCCGCAGAACCATTAGAGTTATTCTCCCCTGGTCGTTGGATAATTTCTTCCAAAACACGACGCTTAGCCTTGGGGTCAATCCCAATCAAGCGCACATATTCACCCTTGTGCTCTTTCATCAAAGATTCCAGAGTCGCCAAGACCTCACCTTCACGCTTACCTTGTAAAGAAGGCCCGCTTTGCCAAGAACTGGTGCGGAAGCGACGCTGGTCTGCATATTCTGTTCCAATGTTGTAACCTTGAGCCAAGAGGTTGCGTACCTGCTCAACGGTTTGCTGATTCAATTGGCTACTTGACGAGCCTGCATAGCTAGTTTGCATCTTCGGCGACCCATTTTTAGATGATGATTTACTCCGTTCGTCACGAAGCGGCGATATGCACGCGATGTTATCAGCGCAGCGATAACCTGCTCTGAGAGCATCATTAATTCCCACTACGTGGCGGGCAAAATGCAAATCCGCGTCGTGGACATCCGGCAAGCGGTCAGCTTGTTGCTGGTTAGTAATGATTGCTCCCGAAGGCACATACTTACCTTCGGGAATTTCCACATCCTGAATTAGCGCGTGCATCATGATAATGCAGCCATTATTCACCCTGGCATTAAACACAGTTGAGCGAAAGCCGATAAAGCAATCGTCACCGACATAAGCCGGGCCGTGAATTAACGCCATGTGGGTAATAGAAGTATTTTTCCCAATCCAAACCGAATAAGACTTGCCATCGTCCCCTTCTACTCTGCCTTGCTCTAGACCGTGAATTACTACTCCGTCTTGAATGTTAGTTCCGTCCCCAATATGGAAAGGAGTACCTTCATCAGCCCGGATAGATGTTCCCGGAGCAATCATCACGTTAGAGCCAACTTGCACGTCTCCAATAATATTGGAAAAAGAATGCACGTAGGCTGTATCGTGAATTTTTGGCTCGGCTAAGTTCTTCGACCAAGGAGTCGGGGGAGCCGCAATGCTGCGGACTGCCATAATTACATTTCTCCTACATTGAACAAAATTTTGTTAACAGTTAACGGTTAACAGTTAACAGTTAACAGTTAACAAATTGCATAACTAGCGGGAATCGTCCTTTTTACTGTAAATGAGGCGATTTTCTACACTGACAGTATCAATAATCCCTACTACGAGAGCGTCTATCGGACGATGTTCGTTCCCTTCTGCTTGACGGGCGGCACTGCCGCGAGTAACTAGAACCCACTCATCAAAACCAGCGCCTACACTATCTGCTGCCACCTCATATCCGGGCATGGGTGCGCCTTCCTCATCTATAAACTGCAACAGCAGCAGTTTTGCTCCTCTGAGACTCGGCTCTTTTTGGTTACTGACAACTGTGCCGCGAACTTTGGCAATTTGCATTTGATGGGATTGGGAAGTTTTGATGTGTTAAGCCTGAAATCTTAAGTCTGAAAGCTCAAGTCTGAAGTCTCAAGTCTGAAGTCTAAAATCTGAAGTCTAAAATCAAGTTTTATCCTTCACGCTTCATTAGATGCTCCTTCTTATGGTCTGTTCAGAGGGCGGATGCCGCTGACGCTTTCCCGGAACTGTTCTACAGCTTCGGTGTAGCGGATGGGTAGGACGTATTCTAGGTTTTCGTGGGGACGAGCGATGATGTGGGTAGACAAAACTTGTCCGCCATTGACTCGCTTGACTGACTCAACGCCAGCGGCGACTGAGGCTTGCACTTCTGAAACGTCACCCCGGACAATTACTGTCACGCGAGCGCTACCGATTTTTTCATAGCCGACGAGGGTGACGCGAGCGGCTTTCACCATCGCGTCAGCAGCTTCTACTACTGCGGGGAAACCGAGGGTTTCGATCATGCCTACTGCAATTGCCATTGGTTTGACTCCTAAATTAAGATTTGCAGAAATATACGTTTGATAAGAAGGGGTTGCAGTTTGCTTGAGGGCAAACTTGCAATTTTTAGTAGCCTCGGAATTGTTCTACGGCTTCGGTGTAACGAATTGGCAGAACGTATTCGAGGTTTTCGTGAGGACGGGCGATGATGTGGGTGGAGACTACTTCTCCGCCGTTTACCCGTTTGACTGATTCAACGCCGGCGGCGACTGAGGCTTGCACTTCTGAGACATCGCCCCGGATGATGACTGTCACGCGGGCGCTGCCGATTTTTTCGTAGCCGACAAGGGTGACGCGCGCAGCTTTCACCATCGCGTCAGCGGCTTCGACTATAGCCGGGAAGCCTTTTGTTTCAATCATTCCAACAGCAATTGACATATTCGATCTCCTTTGAGATTTAGCAGAATCAAAGGTGCAAATCTTTGAGATTTCTGAAAATTTGGACGGGAAGCCCCACCCATTTCAGCCTGGGAAAACGGTTTTAACGTTACCTATTTTAAGAATAGGAGAATGGGGCCCCGTTGACAATATAAACCGCCATTATAATTTTTAATAAGAAAAATTAAATTTAGTAATGCGTCAATTAACTTAATAATTCTTTAATAAAGTTAATATTCATAGATGTACTTGCCTTTCAATTATCGCAATTATGATCTAATTTGTGGAATAAGTAAATATGCTGATATAACTTCAGTTTGCTGTGGGGGATGGGGCAGATTTTTGGCGATCGCACTTTCTACTATTTGGGGCTCAAAGCGGTATATTTAAACAAAATAGAAAGTATTTTGCCAAAACTCTATAATCCAACTTTGGTCTGACTTCTAGAGTTGATCGGACTTACGCGGCAGATCCCCCAAACCCCGATCTTCGGGGGCAATTCCTCAAAGTGAAATTTCAAGGATAAATTCAATGACTCAGTTCCTCCTGCAAAGCTGTTGGTGGATACCTTTATACGGCGTGTTCGGTGCGGTTTTAACCTTGCCTTGGTCAACTGGAAGCGTCCGCAGGACAGGCCCTCGGCCAGCGGCCTACTTTAATTTATTGATGACTGTGTTCGCCTTCATACATGGATCGATTTTGTTCAGGGCGACTTGGGGTCAAGATCCTCAACCGTTACTCCTGCATTGGCTACAAGCGGGTGATTTAGATTTGTCTTTTGCTCTGGAAATCTCCTCATTGAGCGTGGGTGCAATGGAGTTGGTAACGGGTTTGAGCTTGATAGCGCAAATCTATGCCTTGGGATACATGGAAAAAGACTGGGCTCTGGCTCGATTTTTCGCGTTGCTGGGCTTTTTTGAAGGGGCGATTAGCGGGATTGCGATCAGCGATTCGCTGTTTCTGACTTATGCTTTGCTGGAAATGCTGACGCTTTCGACTTATCTATTGGTGGGGTTCTGGTACGCTCAACCTTTGGTAGTGACGGCTGCTAGGGATGCGTTTTTGACGAAGCGGGTGGGTGATGTGTTGCTGCTGATGGGGGTGGTGACGCTTTCGACGCTGGCGGGGAGTTTGAATTTTGCGGATTTGGAACGGTGGGCACAAACTGCAACTTTACCACCGCTGACGGCGACTTTGTTGGGCTTGGCTTTGATTGCTGGGCCCATTGGCAAGTGCGCTCAATTTCCCCTGCATTTGTGGCTGGATGAGGCGATGGAGGGGCCAAATCCGGCTTCTATTTTGCGGAATACGGTGGTGGTGGCGACGGGGGCCTATGTGTTGATTAAGCTACAGCCTGTTTTGGCGCTGTCGCCGCTGACTGGTATGACTTTGGAGATTATTGGGACTGTGACTGCGATCGGGGCTTCGCTGGTAGCGATCGCCCAAATTGATATTAAGCGAGCATTTTCCCATTCGACAAGTGCTTATCTGGGTTTGGTGTTCATTGCGGTGGGTCAGAATCATGTAGATATAGCTCTGCTGTTGCTATTTACGCACGCGATCGCCAAAGCCCTATTATTTATGAGCGCCGGCTCAATTATTTTGACAACTAACACTCAAGACTTGACAGAAATGGGTGGTTTGTGGTCAAAAATGCCTGCTACAACTATTGCTTACGTTGTCGGCGCTACAAGTATGGTGGCGGTACTACCCCTGGGAAGTTTTTGGGCGATGCGCCGCTGGATTAATGGTTTTTGGATCGTTCCTTGGTGGCTAGTTGCAGTGTTGCTGTTGGTGAATTGTTTAACGACTTTGAATTTAACTCGCGTATTTGGTTTAGTGTTTGCGGGCAAATCGCAACCGAAAACTCGCAGAGCTCCAGAGGTAGCATGGCCGATGGCTGTACCAATGGTATCGATGACAGTGGTAGCGCTATTGATGCCTTTGATGTTGCAGAAATGGCAATTATTAATTAGTTGGAGTGGCCCTTGGGTTGACAATTCTGATGTCTGGTCTTTACAACAGATTATTAATCAGTTAGATGTACCTTTATTGGCGCTTTCTGGCTTAGTTGGGGCGGTAATTGGAGGGGCGATTTACATTTACGATCTGTGGCCGAAACCAGTGCGCCTCCCTTGGAAGTCTTTGCAGGATTTGTTTGCTTATGACTTTTATATTGACCGGGTTTATCGGTTGACTGTGGTGTTGGCGGTTGAGATGATTTCCAAGGCTAGCGCTTGGGTTGACCGCTATGCGATCGATGGGGTGGTTAATTTGTTTGGTTTAGCCACTCTTTTTAGTGGAGAAGGATTGAAGTATGGCGTTACTGGGCAGTCGCAATTTTATGTACTGACTATTGTTGTGGGAGTGGGGATGTTGCTATTCTTGATGATTGGGATTTTTTAACCCCAGAATTTGGGTTAGCCGCCGCGCTTTGGCAGATCAATGCAGATGAATTAAATTTCTATTGGGGGATTTGTATTTGTTTGCATTTTAATCTGCAATCTATTAGTTGTTTTTGGAAGTGGAAAGGGTAGATTTTGATATGATATCACTCAAACTCAATGGGTGTGCAATAGGGGGAAAGTTAATCGATGCTTAGTGCTTTAATCTGGATACCAATATTAGGAGCGGCTGTAATTGGATTTTGGCCCGCAGTAATCGCGCCTAATATTACTCGGAAGATCGCGTTCGCAATTGCTGGTGCAGCTTTCGTGTGGTCTGTATTCTTAGCAACTCAGTTCGATCCTAGTGTTGGCGGTTTACAGTTCTCTGAATTTCTCCCCTGGATAAAACCCTTGGGATTAAACTATAACCTGGGTATTGATGGCTTATCTTTACCTTTGGTAATTTTAAATTGCCTGTTGACAGGTATCGCCATCTATAGTACAGATGAATCTATCCACAGACCGAGGGTTTATTATGCTTTAATGCTACTGATCGCTGGCGGAGTTGCTGGTGCATTCTTGGCTCAAAATTTGTTGCTGTTCTTCCTATTTTTTGAGATAGAACTGATCCCACTTTATCTGCTAATTGCTATCTGGGGAGGCGCTCGCAAAGGCTATGCAGCTACTAAGTTTTTGCTCTACACTGCGGTTGCGGGAATTCTGGTATTAGCATCTTTCTTAGGTATCGTTTGGTTCAGCGGGGCTGGCAGTTTTGATTTAGAAGCGTTGCAAGCATCGTCTTTGCCATTGAGAACCCAAATCATTTTACTAAGTGGAATTTTGGTAGCATTTGCAATTAAAATGCCTTTAGTTCCCTTTCATACTTGGCTACCTGATGCTCACGTTGAAGCTTCAACACCAGTTTCCGTATTACTAGCAGGCGTACTGCTGAAATTGGGAACTTATGGGATGTTGCGGTTTGGGTTAGGTTTATTTCCCCAAGCGTGGACAATCTTATCCCCTTGGTTAGCAAGTTGGGCAGTTGTCAGCGTGCTCTATGGGGCAAGTTGTGCGATCGCGCAAAAAGACATGAAAAAAATGGTAGCCTATAGTTCTATCGCCCACATGGGTTATATCCTATTAGGAAGTGCCGCCGCTACTCCAGTGAGTTTAATCGGAACTGTCTTGCAAATGGTCAGTCACGGCTTAATTTCCGGGCTGCTATTTCTCAGCGTTGGTGTTGTTTACAAAAAATCCGGCAGTCGCGATTTAGACATCATTAAAGGTTTACTCAATCCCGAACGTGGATTGCCCATGATTGGAACTTTAATGATTTTAGGAGTAATGGCAAGTGCAGGTATCCCCGGCATGGCGGGATTCATTGCCGAGTTTTTAGTATTTCGGGGAAGTATGCCTGTATTTCCCGTGCAAACATTGCTGTGCATGATTGGCACGGGCTTAACTTCAGTGTACTTTTTAATCATGGTTAACCGCGCCTTTTTCGGTCGGCTTTCCGATTTAGTGATTAACTTACCTCAAGTATTGTGGCGCGATCGCATTCCCCCAATGATACTAGCTGTAATCATTATTATTTTAGGAGTGCTGCCCAGCGTAGTAGTTGGACTCAGCGAGGCCACAGCCACAGCAATAGTAGCACCAGTGCAGTCTGTAGTCCAACTATCTCAAAGCTTTGATTCAAAGCTCTAGTAAACAAGCATCTCAGTCCTTTTGAAAGGTTTTTTACTCTGACATGACTTACGCAGGATCGCAGTACCGCCGCCATCTTGACGGTAACTTTACCGCCAAGATGGTAGCGTTACGTAAAGCTTGCGTAAGTTCTATCTAAAAAGGAATAAATTGCTTCTTTCTTACTAACCCAAAACCGTAAGAATAAGAACAGATAAAAAAATAGTTATAGAGGGTGAACCCAAATGACAAGAACTGCATTAAAACCATCTACTCATATTCTCAGCTCGTACATCGAACGTTTAGAATCTGGTGAAGCTTTACTTCCAGACTCAGCCGAAAATCTCGTAGAAGTTGTAGGGATTCTGAAAAGTTACGGTGTAGTTATTGGCGCTTATTCCGACAATCTGATCTACATTGCAGATCATCAATTTTTAGAACTTTTCCCCTTTTTCAAATACTTTAATGGCGAAATTAATCTGCCTAAATTGCTGCGTTACTTGTGGCACGATCGCATCAATTATGAGTATGCCGAGTATTGCATGAAAACGATGCTTTGGCACGGCGGCGGCGGTTTGGATACTTATTTAGATTCGCCAGAATTTTGCCACCTTGCTGAGAAGGCTATCAAAGCTAAACTTAAAGGAAATTGGCCGATTCAGGGACTCAATCGACTATTCCCTGAGTTTTTGCTCGAACAAGTACGAGTGCTAGCTTACTACAGCGGTTTAGGGCAATTCTGGCGAGTAATGAGCGATATGTTTCTTGCTTTATCAGATCGCTACGATAAGGGAGAAATTAAATCAATTCCACAAGTTGTAGAGCATATTAAAGCCGCTTTAGTAAAAGCAGCAAATAACCCGATTACCTACAGCGTTAAGATTGGTAATGAAGTCTATGATATCCTTCCTGCGGCTGCTGGCTTGACATTTTTAGTAGATGTTGCCGTGCCTTATGTCGAAGCCATTTTCTTCCGGGGAACTCCTTTCTTTGGGGTAATTTCCTACAATGCTCAAGCTCATCAAGTTCCCTCAAATCAAGCAGACTTTGCCTATGGTGCTTTATATGCTGACCCTTTGCCGATAGGAGGTGGTGGCATTCCACCGACTCAAGCAATGCAGGATATGCGGCATTTCTTGCCAGAGTATTTGCACGAAATTTATCGCATGAGTTGTCGGGGTGAAGATGATTTGCGGGTGCAAATTTGTCAGAGTTTTCAGAAGTCAATGTTTTGCGTAACGACAGCCGCAATTTTAGGATTAGCACCTTATCCGATTGATACTTCTGATCCGGAGGAACAAAAGGCGAATCGTGTTTATTTGGAAAATTGGATGGATCGATTTGTAACGTCTCAATTAGAGTTTGTTAATAAGCCAACGGAAAGAGCCTGTCAACTTTTCCCTGAGAGAAAGAGTTAGAATTGGCTCTTTCCATAGGACTCAGAAACCGGGTTTTTCACGAAAATACTTCGTTATAACCCATAGACTCGGCAAAAAACCCGGTTTCTTTAGCCGTAGAGCAATTAGCAATTAGCAATTACCAATTACCAAAGCAAACTATCGGAAACCGAATAGTTTAAGCTACAACAAAATTAACCAACTTTCCCGGAACCACAATCACTTTTTTAATCTCTTTACCTTCAAGGTAACGCTGTGCAACCTCCGACTCACGAGCATACTTTTCTAAAGCATCCTTATCAGTAGTAGCAGGAACTTGAATTGTGCCGCGAGTCTTACCCATAATTTGAATCACCAGCGTAATTTCATCAGCAATTAAAGCAGAGAGATCCGCAACAGGCCAAGTTTGATGATGTACAGATTCACTATTGCCAATAATCTGCCATAACTCCTCAGCAATATGTGGCGCAAAAGGTGCTAAGAGCAAAATTAGTGTTCTCATACCTTCCGCATAAATTGGCGAGTCTTTGCAAGTAGAATCGCTAATTGCATTACTCAGCTTCATCATTTCAGAGACAGCCGTATTAAATTGATAATCTCCCTCTAAATCCTCCGTTACTTCCTTAATTGCTGTATGAATTGCCCGCCGCAAATCCTTCTCAACTTTGCTCAAATTACTAGGAATCTCCTCCTGTTTACCAACAGAATCGGGAAGAGTAGCACCAAACTCCGTCACCAACCGCCAAACGCGATTTAAAAAGCGAAATTGCCCTTCAACATCAGCATCATCCCACTCCAAATCTTTCTCCGGTGGCGCTTTAAATAAAATAAACATTCGCGCCGTATCTGCCCCATATTTAGCCATTACTTCCAAGGGGTCAACGCCATTATATTTCGATTTGGACATCTTTTCATAAAAGACTTCCAAGGCTTCGCCCGTCTGCGGATCTTTAGGATTAGTAGAGTCTATGTTTGCTGAGGGAACGTATTTCTTAGTCACGGTATTTTTATACGTAATTCCCTGTACCATCCCTTGAGTTAATAGCCGCTGGAATGGTTCGTCAAAATCGATCAAACCGCAATCTCGCAACACCTTGGTAAAGAAGCGCGAATACAATAAGTGTAAAATTGCGTGTTCGATTCCTCCTACATATTGATCTATCGGCATCCAGTCATTTGTCTTTGCAGAATCAAACACGCTTTCCTCATTATTGGCATCGGGAAAACGCAAGAAATACCAGGAAGAATCAATAAAGGTATCCATCGTGTCAGTCTCCCGCTTTGCAGGCGTTCCGCAACTAGGACAGGGCACATTTACCCAATCTTCTAAATGTGCTAAAGGCGAACCGCCGCGCCCTGTAAATTTCACATTTTCTGGCAATAATACAGGCAAATCTTCATCAGGTACAGAGACACTTCCGCACTGAGGACAATGAATTACTGGAATGGGTGCTCCCCAATAACGTTGACGAGAAATCAACCAATCTCGCAAGCGATATTGTACTCGCGCTTTGCCATAACCTTGATTTTCGGCGTGGCGAATAATAGCTTCTTTCCCCTTAATTGAAGCCATGCCATTAAACTCACCAGAATTAATCATAATTCCAGGTTCAGTATAAGCTGCTGTCAGTGGAAGTTCATCATCATCGACAATTACAACTTTAATTGGCAACTGATTTTGATTAGCAAATACGAAATCCCGCGTATCGTGAGCAGGTACGCCCATAACTGCCCCAGTGCCGTATTCAACCAGGACATAATTAGCAATCCAAATGGGTATTTCCTCATTTGTAAAAGGATTAATTACTTTGCCACCAGTGGGAATACCGCGCTTGGGCTTATCTTCGGCTGTCCGGTCTAATTCACTTTGGGTAGAAACTTCTTTAATAAAGGCTTCTACAGCAGTCATTCTTTCAGTTGTTGTTACTTGCTTTGTTAAAGGATGTTCCGGCGCGAGGACAATGTAAGTAACACCATAAACCGTATCGGGTCGAGTAGTAAATACGCCTATTTTTTCATCCATTCCCACAATAGGAAATTCTAAATAAGCGCCTACAGATTTACCAATCCAGTTAGCTTGCATTAACTTAACTCTTTCCGGCCAACCTGATAATTTATCCAGGTCATTTAATAGTTGTTCGGCATAGTCAGTAATTTTCAAGAACCACTGGCGCAACATTTTGCGCTCGACTATTGCACCAGAACGCCAAGAACGCCCCTCACTATCAACTTGTTCATTTGCTAATACTGTCTGGTCGATTGGGTCCCAGTTCACGGCTGCTTCTTTTTGATAAGCTAATCCTGCTTTAAAAAATTGTAAAAACAGCCATTGCGTCCAACGATAATAATTAGGAGAACAGGTCGCAACTTCTCGGTTCCAGTCAATAGAAAAGCCGAGTTGTTGCAATTGATATCTCATCTGAGCAATGTTTTGATATGTCCACTTTTCAGGGGGAATGCGTCGCTCGATCGCGGCATTTTCTGCCGGAAGCCCAAAGGCATCCCACCCCATCGGATGGAGCACGCGGTAGCCTTGCATCCGCTTGAGTCTGGCAATTACGTCGGTGATCGTGTAGTTGCGGACGTGACCCATGTGCAGATTGCCAGATGGGTACGGAAACATGGACAGGGCATAAAATTTAGGTTTTTCAGGGGTTTCTGGCGTTTTATCTAAGCCTTGTTCAGTCCAAGCCTTCTGCCATTTTTGCTCGATGGATAAGGGGGTGTATGGTTGCACGGATGTCTCTCTTGCTCAGTCAGTCATATTTACCTTCACTATATCTAAAAAGTAATCAAGCAAGAGCTCAGCAAAAGTAAAGGAAACAGATCGCAATTATTGGAGAACCTAGATCGGGTAAGATGACGGAATGGCAGAAAATAGGGGACTGGGCATTAAAAGAAACCTCATTTTTACCAATTTTGGTGTGTTTGGCAGATTTAGATGGTCAGCATCTAGAGGATGATTTGCTTGAGGTTTGGTGGAAAGGGTCGATCTGCTCTCATGCAACTGAAAACCGCTATGGTAGAATAATTCAATTGATTTAATCTATAGTTTTGACAGTTTTGACGAGGCGATCGCTCTATCACATTTACAATCGAATGGACTTGGAAATACCGACTGAGTTTTGGCAGGGAGTCCAACAGTTTAACGATCGCGAGTTCTACGCTTGCCACGATACCCTAGAGGCCTTGTGGATGGAAGCAAGCGAACCCCAGAAAAGGTTTTATCAAGGAGTCTTGCAAATAGCCGTCGCCCTCTACCACTTAGGCAATCAGAACTGGCGGGGTGCAGTAATATTACTGGGAGAAGGAATAAATCGACTGAACTATTATCAGCCCACTTACGCGGAAATTAACGTTGAAGATTTGATCGGGCGTAGCGCTCAACTGTTGAATGCTCTGCAACAGGCTGGCCCGGAGAAAGTAACTGATTTTCTGCCAATGTTAACAGGTATAGAGCCTCCAGGGAGTTTGGAGTTGCCGAGAATTTACAAAGTGACAGTGAATTAACCCTATTTCAGCAGCAGACAGAAGGAAAAAAGCGATAAAATCCTTCCAGTTTCAGCAAACCAGCAAAATAGTCGATTGATTAGGCGGTTGTATTGCTAGGATGATTGGATAAAATACCTAAGTGGTCACTCCCTCAGTACCAAAGCTGGAGGTTTCCCCCTTCAGCATATTCTCCAATTTCTGAGCCTCACACGCTATGATGTTCTCCGCTAAAATACTTAACTCACTTACATTCAAAGGCTTAGCACTGCTATTGCCCTTTACTCTAGCAGGCGCGATCGCTTCTCCCACCTATCCCCAAGCCAACCCGCCCAGCAAAAGTGGGCCCGGTCGCACCCTCACAG
>NZ_JAQMUA010000433.1:0-5325 GCF_028330895.1 Kamptonema animale CS-326
AGAAAGTGCCAAAACCCGATAGTTGGTCTTGAATCGTACCAATAACAAAGGTGGAGTTATCAAGGAGCGGAATGATGCGAAAGTATCACGTTCCGTTCTGAAGGAGAGGTAGGAGTAGCAACGCTCCTATCGACTCTAACATCGAACCAAGCCATACTGACCAGCCTAAGTCTTAACTGACTACGTTATTTTGGTCACGACACCGGGCGAATGCGAAGCTAGTTCCCTGCTCTGTCGGCAACGATTAAACAGTTCTAAGGTCACTGGAACAGTGTCGTTGCCCTAACAAGCCCTTATAACTTTGGCGAAGCTAACTTTACCCCGTAAGGGAGAAACGGAGGGCAACCATGCCCTCCACCCCGCAAGGGGATTCATGGCGGAAGACAGCCGCAAAAATTCCTCCCACCCCTGAAGGGGATGGGTTTCCATTTTGGAAAAACTTATGATTAAATCCCAATCATTGTGGCCCACCCCTTACAAGTGTCTTGAGTTGCAAGTCCAGTTGGAGTTTAAAGTTTTAAAGTCTACTATCGGCAAGGGTGCATATAGTTTAAGTACAATGTCAAAAGTCTAAGGAGCCACTCCTCATGGAACCAGATCGGCAAGATTTACGCCGGGCCTCAGCCAGAGCCTTTTTTGAGTCTCTTGACCAAATGAACGAGTTAGCACGCGCCCAGGAGGCCAGTCAAGCTGCTAAATCGAATTCGACCTCTGCAAACAGTCCCGCAGCTAAACGGAAAAAACCTAAAGCTCAGTTTAGTTTTGCTGAGCTTGAAGAAGCGATCGCGGATATTGAGCAATTTATGCAGAGTCGAGAGGAGAAACCGCCCGAATCTGAGGAAGATTGAGGAGATGGGGGGAATGGGGAAGTTAAAAAAGAATTAATTAAAAGTCATGAAGATTTTGCTGTTTATCAAAGTTTATAGGTTTATAGCACTCGCTATATCCGGCTAGATATTCCCCATCGGGTAAAATAACGTTGTAGCAAAAAGGAGGTGACTGTCCACCACAGAGGAATACACCGCCTTGGAAGCTAACTTCTATAAAGCTGGTACAGGTTGCCTCGCCGGAAAGTTGTGCCTCTCTTAAATCAGAGCGAATAAACCTGGTGTTAGTAAAATCGCCATTTTTTAAATTAGCACCTCTAAGATCGCAATAAATAATTCGTGCCGAGCGCAAATTAAAAGGCTCCAGAATAGCATTACGCAAGTTAACGTAACTGAAATGAGAATATGAGAGATTGAGATTAGGTATGTTAGCACCTTCTAAGTTAACTCGATGTAAGACTATTCCGGCAAATTCTCTCTGTCCATCTGCATAACGTCTTTTAAATTCTTCACCACTTAAGCCTCGCTCTCGATCCATTTGCTGGCTTCCCGAAGGCATAATAGTATGATGAAAAATTGTCCATTTATTAGTTTTAATATTATTTAACTTAGCCTCACTTAAATTAGCCCCAATCAATTTAGCATAAGTTAAATCCGC
Organism: Kamptonema animale CS-326; assembly: GCF_028330895.1. Classification (NCBI taxonomy): domain Bacteria; kingdom Bacillati; phylum Cyanobacteriota; class Cyanophyceae; order Oscillatoriales; family Microcoleaceae; genus Kamptonema; species Kamptonema animale. Next base: position 1,486 of record NZ_JAQMUA010000433.1, read on the forward strand.
ACCTGTTAAATCCGCATAAGTTAAATCTGCACCTGTTAAATCAGTGCTATGGAGATCGGCATCTCTGAGATTAGCTTTACTTAAGCTTGCATTCATTAAATATGAATCTGAAAGATTCACGTCTTTCAGATTAGCACTACTTAAGTTGGCATTAGTCAGAAAGTTTCTCATTAATAAAGAATCTTCTAAATTGGCACTACTCAAATTAATTCCTATTAGGGAAATATCCGTTAAACAGGTTTTTCTCAGATTCACACCAGTAAAGTCTCTCTCACCAGCAGCATATCGTTTCAGAAACTCTTCTTTGGTGTTGTTCATACCATCTGAGCAATTCTTCTTGGATGTTGTTACTATACTTAATATATAATTGGATTATTAAATAAAAATGCCCCCATCTCCCTCATCTCATCTTCTCTGGCGTTGAGCTTCGTATAATATTAGAGCAGCCGCGATCGCGACATTTAGAGATTCCACACCCTGACTCAGAGGTATTCTGACTTGCAGACTGGCTAAATTTGTCAAATCTTCCGATAAACCCGCGCCTTCATTTCCCAATACAATCAAAGTTGGTACTCGCAAATCTACTTCCCAATAAGTCAAACTTGCATCGGGTAAAGTTCCTAAAATCTGCATCCCCTGATGTTGACAGCGCGAGATTTCTGCTTTTAAATCAGAAGTAACTGCCATTGGTAGTCTAAACCACGCCCCCGCTGACGATCGCAATACCTTCGGATGGTCTAAATCTACACTATCTCCACTCAGCCACAAACCATCAGCCCCAGCCGCAGCAGCCGTGCGAATAATTGTCCCCAAATTACCGGGATCTTGTACTGTCTCTAAAGCTAACCCCAAGCTGGCTGTCGCTACTGACTGCATTTCACTCCGAGGGGCTGTAGCGATCGCACCATCTGGTTGTACTGTAGTTGCTATTGCTTCCAAAACGCGATCGCTCACCAACTCTACTCGCCGCGCTTGCAAACAAACTTTTTCCCAAAGTTGGGGATGCCTTTCCTGCCATTGTGAAGTATAGCAAACCGTTGCCAGAGGGTGATTCTGAGCGCAAGCTTCCTCTAGCAAATGCGTCCCTTCCAACAGAAAAAAACCCTGTTCCCGCCGCCCTTTCGAGGCGTGAAGCTTGCGTATTTCCTTTACTAAAGGATTTTGAACGCTGGTAATCATAAAAAAAATTGATTTTGGATTGAATTGACAACCCAAAATCTCAAGTAAAATCTGTCAAATGCGGAACCCGGGACTTGAACCCGGAAGGCTTGCACCACATGAACCTGAATCATGCGCGTCTACCAATTCCGCCAGTTCCGCATCACTGACAATTTTTAATCTTGGCATAAGTTTCGTGCTTTGTCAACTAATTTATCAAAATTTAGGCGATCGCTAAGATTTTATGCGATCGCTACCAGGATTTTGTATCATTTTGCGAGCAAGGCGAAGCGATCGCCAGGCCTTGAGCAGAAATATTAAGTGTCTAGGGCAAATCAATAAGCATCTGCTGATTTATTTAAGAGATATTAAGATATCTACCCTAAGATAATTTGATGGTAAAGTTACTCAATGATGTAGCAAATGCTCTCTCTCCATCATCGCACGTAGTCAAAGACTAAGTTTAGTTTAGCTTAAACCTCGTGTTCCGGCTTCTTAAGCCTATGTATCAGTAAATGACCGAGTGCTGACGATTCAACTTCCAATCACAATTAGGGGATATCTAATGAAACTCCGTAAATCTTTAGCAATGTTGTTGACGTTAGTCTGTATCACAGTCATAGCTGTAAATACTTTCAAGCTAAACCCTAGTTTCGCTCGTTCTACGCCAGAGATCTCAGTACAACAATCAGCAGAGAAAGTAAATAAAGTAAATACAGACGAATACATTGCACAAGTTCCTGGAGGCATTTCTCTCTACAATAGGCTAGGAGGCTACAACGCGATCGCCAATGTTATCGATCGTGCAGCAAATTACATATTCAACGATCCGCTAATTGGTAAATATTTTATTGGCTTGAGCACAAACTCAAAACTGAGGCTACGTCAGTTGTTAGTCGATCAATTCTGCCAAGCAGCAGGCGGGCCTTGTGTTTATACAGGGCGGACTATGAACCTTTCCCATACTGGCATAGGTCTCACGGACGCTGAATTTAATGCTTTTACTAATGGTATATCCCAATCTCTCGATGATAATAGGGTCAATCAAACAGAGAAACTCGAAGTGTTGACATTTGTCAATAGTCTGAGAAGCAAGATAGTTGAAGGATAAGATGAAAAACTCCAATCTCCTCCTCTCAGTTGTATTTCTGCTGGTATCAGGAATGGTAATGACCGAGGTAGCTCATGCAAAACCGTCAGAAGAAAACACTGAGACAAAAGTTCCAGTATCCCCAATACTAAGACAGTCTTCTGACCAGTTTTCCACCCCCGCTACATATACTTCACCCAATACTCAATCTAACGAGCAACCGTTGTGTTTTTATCAGAATTCGGATGGTAAGATAGTTGATTTGAGCAATCTGTGTGGGGCTAAGAGCAGCGAAACGGTTTCAAGTCCTCAATTGCGGAACTCTCCTATTTCTCCTATTAATGATGGGAAAACCCCGCCTTACTGGTAGAAAAAAGTTAGTCATTGCCTTTACTAAAAGGCAAATCTTCATTTACCAGTTCAATTTCCTGCTGTTCCCTTTCATTAATCTGAGAAATGTAAGACTGAAGAATTTGGGAAAGGCGAGGGTTATAAAACCGATGCAAACTATAATTAGGTGTAGCTGGAAAGCCGCGCCGTTTTTTATGGCGGCCACCGGCACCGGGGTCGAAAATTTGAATATCATGAGCGATCGCCCACTCAATCGGCGTATAATAGCAAGCATCAAAGTGCAAACATTCTATATCCTGCACGCTTCCCCAATAACGCCCGTAAAGCCGATCGCCTTTAAAAATGCAAAAAGACATTCCCGCTGGTAAGCGATCGTCCTGTTCGTCATAGGCGGCCACAAATAACACGCGATCGCGATAGTTATGGTGCAATTGCTCAAAAAATCGCTTAGTTAAATACTTACTTCCCCACCAGCCAAACTTGTCACAAGTATTCTCGTAAAAAGAGTACATTCGCGCAAACAAAGCTTGAGGAATTTCATCCCCTGTCAGACTTTGGATTCGCAAACCAGCCTTTTCTACAGCCTTGCGTTCCCGCTTAATATTACGGCGTTGGTTAGCATTGAAAGCGCCTAAATAATCATCAAAAGTTTGATATCCTTGGTTTTGCCAGATGTAGCTATGATGCAGCCAACTGCTAAAACCGTTCCTTTCCATAACTTGTCGCCATTCCGGGTCAACATAAAGAAAATTGCAGCCTGAAATGCCGTTGCGATCGCAAAAATGGTCGATCGTATCGATCATCAACCGCGTCAATAGATCTTCATCTTCCCCAGGAGCAATCAAAAACCGATAACCCTCAGCAGGCGTAAACGGTGTCATTCCCATCAACTTTGGATAATATTCTACACCGATACGGGCAGCTAACTCGGCCCACTGATGATCGAAAACAAATTCGCCATAACTATGACTTTTGACATAAAGAGGCGCAGCGGCGATTAATTGGCGTTGGCGAGGCCTATCTTTAGGACTTTCGCGCCACACTGTTAAATGATAGGGCAACCAACCCGTTTTCGCTGTCACACTGCCAGAAGTTTCTAAATTATTCAGCCACTCCCATTCTAGAAATGGCGTTTTTAGTGGCATTGCTAAGGCATCCCATTCTGATTGAGGTACGTCAGAAATTTTGCCGATCCAGGTAACAGAATATTGAGGTTTAAGCTGTTCTACCATATCTTTAAG
>NZ_JAQMUA010000434.1:0-9810 GCF_028330895.1 Kamptonema animale CS-326
TGACGGATTATTGCTAATAAAGGGGATGACTAACCCGGATTTGGTATAACCGATCGTTATCAATAGTTGAGGCGAACCTCACCTTAGAAGTTACCCACTACCAATTAACAATTAACAATCCTCCCTGATTCTGTCGAGAGGATTGTTAAAGCATCTATTTTTACTTAAACTTAAGTTATTACGCAGCACGCTGAGTTAACAAACCCCAGATGAACAGCAGCACGACTGCACCGATGACTGCAAATGCTACACTAGGGATGGTCAATGCTCCGTAGGATGCACCCGCGCTAGTTCCTAAAAGGACTTGACCAAGATAACCGCCAGCTAGAGCACCCAAAATTCCTAAGACAGTTGTTGCTAGAAAGCCGCCGCCTTGATGACCTGGATAAATGGCTTTAGCGATCGCGCCAGCAATTAAACCTAATACAATCCAAGCAATAATTCCCATTTCTTTTTCTCCTGACCGTTCAATTTTTATTCTTTTTCTTTGCCTTATGTTCTAAGAATAACAATTGCGGCTGTATATTCTCCTCTACCATTGGGAGGAATCTAAGGGATTAGAATTTTAACCGAAAATCAGAGCTTTGAGGCTTTTTAATCTCTAAAAACAGGCAAAAATAATTTTTTATATGTCGAAAGTTGTAAGTAGAGGGTTTCCTAAGCTGTCAAATTTAGCTCTAAAATTACAACGACCCGTTTTTAAGTCAGGAAAATTAGGTTGCAGATGGATCTAAGCTTGTGCATCATTGTCAAAAATGAGGAAATGGCGCTACCCCTGGCGCTAAGCAGCGTTAAAGAGGTTGTGGATGAAATAGTGGTGGTGGATACGGGGTCGCGCGATCGCACCCCAGAAATCGCTAGAGAATTCGGCGCGCGGGTTTATAGCTTTGAATGGTGTAACGACTTTGCGGCGGCGCGAAATCACTCTCTCCAGTATGCTCGTGGTGAGTGGATTTTGGTGTTGGATGCTGATGAAGTGCTGGCTTCAGAGATTGTCCCACACCTGAAGCAGGCGATTAAGAGCGATCGCCACTTGCTAATTAATCTGATCCGCCAAGAAATCGGTGCAGTACAATCTCCTTACTCCTTGGTGTCGCGCTTATTCCGCAACCATCCCAAGATCCGCTTTTCTCGACCTTATCATGCAATGGTAGATGACAGCGTTGGGGAGATTATGACCTGGGAACTGCAATGGAAAATAGGTTCTCTCCCTGGCGTGGCGATTTTACACTCTGGATATCAAGCTGGTGCGATCGCTGCTAAAGGTAAACTTCAAAAAGCTCGGGAAGCGATGGAAAGTTATATCGCTCAACATCCAAATGACCCCTATGTATGCAGCAAGTTAGGTGCTTTGTACGTGGAAATTGGGGAAGTTCAGCAAGGGATGGCACTATTAAAACGAGGCTTGACCGCGATCTCTATAGATACTTATGTACTCTATGAACTGCACTATCATCTAGCCATTGCCTATCGTCAAGAACAACAGTTTGACAAAGCGAAGGAACACTATCAAACAGCACTTAAATTAGAGATTTTACCTCAGTTAAAATTGGGAGCGTACAATAATTTAGCCAATTTGCTCAAGGATGAGGGCAATCTGGGTGGTGCAAAAAGTCTTTACGAGATGACTTTGCAAATTGACCCCAATTTTGTTGCCGGTTATTATAATTTGGGCATGACACTGAAAGCTCAGGGAAAATTAGAGGCTGCGATCGCGGCTTATCAGCAAGCGATCGCTCTCAATCCTGACTCTGCGGAAGCTTACCAAAATTTGGGCGTTGTTTTCCTCAAAGTTGGGAATGTGGCGGAAAGTGTAGCGGCGTTTAAGAAAGCGATCGCGCTTCATGACGAACACAGCAACCCTATAGAAGCTGAACGGCTGCGCGGGGGGTTGCGAGAAATGGGTTTGATGTAATCGCGATCGCCTAGATGCACTCATTAAAGTTAATGCTACGATCTAGGAATTGTGCGACCAAGGTCAGTAAATTATCTCTACCTTGGCTGTATCCAAATCATAGCGTGCACCTACAATTTTTAGTTTACCAGTCTTCACCGCTTCCCCTAAAATTGGTGAGCTAGCTTTTAACTTATCCACACTCATTTTGATATTAGCTCTGACGAGGTTATCTAACTTATCCCCCGACTGATTTTGTACTTGCTCTAAAGCTGGTTGAATAGCTGCCACCAAAGTGCCAATATGGCCAGGAAGAGGTTTGGCATCTAAAGTCGCTTTAACAGCACCGCAGCGTTCGTGACCGAGTACCAAGATCAATGGCACGCCTAATTCAGCTACGGCATATTCTATGCTGCCGAGCACAGCATCGTCAATGATATTGCCCGCAACTCGGATATCAAATATATCACCCAATCCCTGATCGAAAAGCAGTTCGGGAGGAACCCGCGAATCCGAACATCCGAGAATAGTCGCAAATGGATGTTGACTGTTTGTCAACTCCGAAATTCGTCCCTGATTTTGGTCGGGAAAGCTACGTTTTTGCTGAACATAGCGCTGATTCCCGTCCATCAATTTCTTGAGCGCTCCATCGGCAGTAAGATTAGAAAAAGCCTCTTGTGAATTCGTGTCTGCGAGCGCGCTTTGAGAGTTAAAGAGTTGCGACCCAAGGCTAGCTGCCATTGCGCTCGCACCACCGATCCGAATTAAATTTCTCCGGGACATTTTGCCCATTTTTTCGGTTTCTGTCATTGCTTTATAATTTAGAGCGAGTGTTGATATCGATCGTAAGATCTACAATAATACTCAGCACTAAATCTTTATTTTTCTTCATAACCCACACTCCACAGATTATAAAAGTAGATTGAATAGCGCTCCCAGTTCTCAAAAAGCATCGAACAGTAGCGGCCAATATTTAAAGGCGATCTCAGGCTATAATCTATTTTGATTGAACTCATTTTCTGACTACTTTTTAACTCGCTCGTAGAGTCAGACGTAGCATTTGGTAATAATTACAACAATAATAGCTTTGCTCTGGCTATTGACGCGATAACTCATAACAGATTTTCCTGCCAAATTGCTCACATTAGGGTAAAGTGAAAGGCGGATTGGATACTATACTACTCTGATGCAGATAGAGAAGCTACCCCGCCAAATCAACCCCCGTCGCCAAAGCCAAAGGCGTTCAGTTAAACCACGCCGCCGAACTCCTGTCAAATCCTCTCGGTTAAAGTATGGCAATATTCTCTCCTTAGCCGCCGCTGCGATCGCGCTCACTTGGATAGTGACAATTCCCTTCAACACTCGGCGTGTCCCAGAACCGCCAATTGTCTCTCAGCCTCCTACTATATCGCCCCTACCTGTTCAGCAAACTTCCAATCCACCTTCAAACCAAAGCGATCGCAGCTTCACCTACAACGTCAAAACACCCCCCAACCAAATTTACAGCCAAGAATTACAAGTCATTGTTGATGAACTTGTAAACATCGCCACCAGCAAAAAACTACCTACAGCCCCCCTCTCTATTACCTTAATTGATGTCAGCAATTCCAACGCCCATACCTTTGCCGGCTATCAAAATCAAAAACCTAGATTTCCCGCTAGTGTAGCCAAATTATTTTGGATGGCCGGCTTTTATGGGGCCCTAGAAAAAGGTCTGATCCAAAAAGATGAATCCTCTTTTACTTCCGACCTCCAGCAAATGGTACAGGTATCCAATAACGATGCTGCTAGCCGGATTTTAGACACGATTACTGACACAGAATCAGGGGGAGAACTTAGCGGTCAGCAATTGCAAACTTGGCTAAAAAAACGTCAACAAATTAATGCTTTTTTCCAAGCCGCAGGATACGAAGGTATTAAACTCACCACCAAAAATTATCCCATCTACTATTTAAGTCAAGAAGGGCCAAAAGGACGCGAGTTACAACTGCGGAGTAACTCTCCTAAACCCATTCGGAATCAGGTGACAACCGATCAAGCTGCAAGGCTTTTATACGAAATTTATACAAGGCAAGCCGTTTCTCCACTTGCTAGCCGCAAAATGGCTTACTTATTAACTAGAGACTTAAATCCCAAAGCTTGGAAAAACGATCCTAGTAACTCTATAAAAGGATTTTTCGGCGAATCTTTACCAACTAAAATTTACTTTGGTTCTAAAGTTGGTTACACTTCTGGTTCCCGCCAAGAAGCGGCATTTATTAGAACCTTAGACGATCGAGCTATCTATATTTTAGTGATTTTTGCTGACGATCCAGCCTATGCAAGAAATGAAACAATATTTCCACAAATGTCACGTCACGTTTTCGATCGCTTGAATGCTCGCGGGCCTAAATAACCGCTTTCAGCGGTTAGGGGCTAGGGGCTAGGGGCTAGGGAAAGAAGGGAAGAAGGAGAAGAAGAGAAGAAGGGAAGAAGGGAATAGAATCAGCGAGTTTGGTGGAAATCAGAACGTCCTAACCGACGAAAGCCGTTGCTATATATAAACTCAAAAAACCCCCTTAAATCAAAAAACCCCCCTTTTTAAGGGGGGTAAGCAAAGATGCTAATACTTAGTCAAGTTAATTACTTGATAGCGATCTTCGCGCCGACGGCCTCTAACTGTTTCTTGATATCTTCAGCAGCAGCCTTTGCGATCGCTTCCTTAACTGCCTTCGGTGCAGCTTCTACCAAGTCTTTCGCTTCCTTCAGACCCAGACCGGTAATAGTCCGCACTTCTTTAAGAATAGCGATTTTCTTATCAGCAGGAACTTCTTCGAGAATTACATCGAATTCAGTTTGCTCTTCTACTTCTTCAACAGCAGCAGTAGGGCCAGGGCCAGCGAACATCATACCGCCAGCAGGAGCCGCAGCGCTAACGCCAAAGGCTTCTTCAATTTGCTTCACTAATTCGGAAGCTTCCAACAGAGTTAGGGATTTGAGTTGTTCGAGAATTTGATCGGTTGCAGCAGACATTGGTTGAACTCCTAGTTCGATTTTGGATTTGAATTTGTTAACTGTTAACTGTTATTCGCTATCACTAGCAACTAACTCAGGTTCTTCTGTTTTTTCGCCGCCTTCCTTTTCGGCATAAGCCTTAAGACCGCGAGCGATAGAAGTAGGAACTTGATTGATACCCACAGCCAGCTTGGTAGCCACACCATTGATAGCACCAGCAATTTGAGCCATGAGTTGTTCCTTGGACGGAAGATCCGCCAGCGCTTTAATATCAGCTTCTTTTAAAAGCTTCCCTTCCATAACGCCGCCGCGAAGGGTACTCTTCTTAGAGGCTTTTTGAAACTCTTGGTAAGCTTTAATCGCGCCGCTGATATCCTCTTTGACAAACACTAAAGCAGAAGCACCTTTCAGTAATTCCTGCATCGGTTGCCATTTCGCGTCGCCCTCAACAGCAATTCGCATCAGCGTGTTTTTTGTCACTGTGCAACTGCTACCTTTTGGACGCAGACGACGACGCAAATCTGTGATTTCCGCAACAGATAGCCCCTGATAGTCAATGATGACTGCCAGTTGCGACTGACTCAAGCTGTCCTTGAGTTCAGTAATGATTTCATTTTTCTGCGCTACGGTTTTGCCCATACTTGTCTCACCTCCTTTAAAAATCCCAAACTGCCAATCAAAAACCCCGACTTTCAAGCCGGGGCAAGGAAATAAAAATTAAAAATTAAAAATTAAAAATTAAAAATTTAAGAACTTTTAACTTTAACTTTAATTGAAATTTTTTACTTTCTTAGCCTCGGCAGGAAATTAAGGTGTTAACACCTGCTGTCTATGGCTTATTGATTTGTTAGTTGTTAGTTGTTAGTTGTTGGTTGTTAGTTGTTGGTTGTTTTTTGTTCCTGTAGTAGTGGCTTTAGCCGCTTTTTCTATAAGATTGAACGACTAAATTCGCTATTACCAAGTACCAACTAACAACTAACCATTAACAACTAATCATTAACAACTAACCATTAACCATTACGCTGCATCAAGTTTTAGATCGCGTAGACCACTAATGTCAACTTGAATTGACGGCCCCATCGTTGCTGATACATACATCGTCCGCCAGTAGCGGCCTTTAGCACCAGAAGGACGGTTGCGGTCAATGGTTTCTTGCAAAGCGTGTAAGTTAACTAGCAAGTCTTCAGCAGAAAAAGCTGCTTTGCCGAACATGACATGAACAATGCCTGTGCGATCGGCTCTAAATTCTAGCTTACCACCTTTAAACTCTTCGATCGCCTGTGCCAAATCAAAGGTGACAGTACCACCTTTTGGAGAAGGCATCAAACCGCGAGGGCCTAGCAAGCGGCCCAATTTTGCCACTTGTGCCATCACGTCTGGTGTGGCAATCAAGCGGTCAAAGTCCATCATGCCTTTCTGAATTTCATCGATTAATTCTTCAGAACCAGCAATGTCTGCCCCTGCATTTAAGGCTTCTTTAACTTTTTCACCCTTGGCAATTACCGCAATGCGGACAATTTGACCAGTTCCTTTGGGTAGCGATACGGTTGTCCGCAACTGCTGATCCGTATATTTAGGGTCAATTCCTAAGCGGATATGTGCCTCAGCAGCTTCGGGAAATTTAGCCGTTGCTGTTTCTTTGAGGAGTTCTAGGGCTTCTAGTGGTTGATAAACCCGGTCTTCTACTTTCTTTTTGAGCTCTTGGATTCTGCGAGACTCTTTTTTTGCCATTTTTTTCTCCTGGGGTTACTAACGAAGCTCTGCCTCTCCCCCATAATTGATTTTACTTAGCTTTTGGATTTGAGATTGAAGGATCAATCTGCGATCGCTACGCCCATATTCTTTGCCGTTCCTTCCACGATTTTCATCGCGGCATCAATGTCATTAGCATTGAGGTCGGGCATTTTCGTTTCCGCAATTTCCCGTAACTGACTTCGGGTAATCGAGCCGACTTTTTTACGGTTCGATTCGCCTGAACCCTTGGGAATGCCGGCTGCTTTTTGAATTAGCACCGACGCTGGCGGGGTCTTGAGAATAAACGTAAAACTCCGGTCTTCAAACACCGAAATTTCTACCGGCACCACTAGACCTGCTTGATCGGCAGTTCTGGCGTTGTACTCCTTACAAAACATCATGATGTTGACACCATGTTGACCCAAGGCTGGGCCGATCGGAGGTGCTGGGTTGGCTTTTCCCGCCGTAATCGCCAACTTAATTACCGCAACAATTTTCTTTGCCATTAGTTAGCTATGTTTCTGAACCTGATTAAACTCTAATTCTACGGGCGTATCGCGTCCGAAAATTGAGAGCAATACTTTGAGCTTATTCCGTTCTGGGCTGACTTCAATCACGTCACCTTCAAAATCTTTAAATGGCCCAGAAAGTACCACAACGTGATCTCCTGCTGCCATTGAAACTTTGACAACTGGTTCTGCTTCCTGAGTTTGTCTGAAGATCCGCTCTACTTCTGAATTACTCAGAGGTAGGGGTTTGACGTGCCCCCGTCCCCGCCCGTAGCGGCGTTTTTGCTCTGCCCCGACAAAGTTAATCACATTCGGGGTATTTTTAACAATTTGCCACGTTTCCTCGTCCATTAACATTCGCACGAGTACGTAGCCGGGAAAGACTTTTTCGTCTGAGTGCCGACGTGCGCCATCTTTGCCCAATTTGATCGCGGGAGTTTGAGGGATTTCGACCTCAAGGATGCGATCGTTCACGTCCAATGTTTGAATCCGCTGCTCCAAGTTGGCTTTGACGCGCTTCTCGCAGCCGGAAGCTACCTGAACGGCAAACCAGCGGGCTTCAACCGGCGGAAGTTCCGGCGCGTCTGCCTCCGACATTTGTGTAGAATTCAGAGATTCTTCTGATGCAAAAGTCATGGTGCAAACACCTGTGCCGCTGCCCAATTAAAAAAGTTATCTACTAGGTAGATTAGGCTTGCCGAGAGGATTACCATCAAGACTACGGCAAAGGACTCACTCACTAGCTGCTGCCGGCTGGGCCAAACCACTTTGTCGAGTTCTTCTTTCGTTTCCTTGAAAAAACTCGTCGGGTTGAACCCAGGCGCTGTTTCTTTTACTACTTGTGCTTCGTCTTTCTTCGCCACAATTGCTAATCCCCTTTGCGATTTTAGATTTTAGATTTTAGATTTTAGATCGTTTAAGCGATTCGCAGGCTTAAGAATTTTAAACCTAAACAGCTCACTCACTATCCCAAATCTCAAATCCGCGCATTGAGCCTCTGCTGATTTGGCAGTTAACCTCAATGTTTCCTGACTAGCACTGCTTTGTGTAAAGCAGTAATTTTACAGGCGCAACCGAGAATTAAGACGCGAAACAAAGCGTCTGTTTCTGCCGTTTTTTGTGAATCGCCCACACAGTTAATTCTACCCAAAAGTTGGCGATTTAGGCTTGATGTAGCCATAAATCTCGGCGCTTTCGGGCAGAACTTTAAAAGTTGGTGATTCAGCGCGCCCTGGAGGACTTGAACCCCCGACATCAGGTTTTGGAGACCTGCGTTCTACCAACTGAACTAAGAGCGCATCCGGTTTGACTTGACTGGGTTAACCTCTAGATTCCTAGTCTAACAGAATGCGATCGCGAACGCAAGCGAAATTATCAAGTTTGGCAAAAACCAAGTTTTGATACCCATTTTTACAAGGGGCGATCGAACCGTTGTTTGATGCGGGTGGCTTTGCCGACGCGATCGCGCAGGTAATATAGCTTGGCGCGGCGTACTTTCCCTCTGCGGATGATTTTGATGGTGGCAATGCGCGGTGAGTGGATCAGAAATACCCTCTCGACTCCTACGCCTTGAAACACGCGGCGGACGGTAATCGTTTCGTTGATGCTGCCGTTGCGCTTGGCAATGACAGTGCCTTCGTAGGGTTGGATTCGTTCTTTCCCGCTTTCTACAATTCTCACGCCGACTTTCACGGTGTCGCCTACGTGGATTTCAGGAAGTTCTTTCTTGAGCTCTAGTTTGAGCTTATTGATTTCTTCCGTCTCAATCGAGCGGACGATCTCTGCACATTTCATAAAATTTTGCCGAAACTCACAATCTACTATGATATGGCAAAAGGGGACGCTAAATCAAGTGTAAATAATTTTTTATGTTGGATGTCTCTTGGGCTGACTTTTTCCAACTGGGAGCGATCGCACTCCTGGCCTTATATCTCGCCGCGAATTTGGGGGCGAATGATGTTGCTAATTCAATGGGGACATCGGTAGGGTCAAAGGCTTTGACTCTGCGGCAGGCAATAATTGTCGCTGGAATTTTGGAGTTTACAGGAGCCGTGTTTTTTGGTCAAGGGGTATCGGAAACTCTAGCGACGGGTGTTGTTAATCCAGAGGCCTTTGCTGCCATGCCCCAGTTATTCTTAATTGGTATGGTTTCGGTGTTGGTGAGTTGTGGGTTATGGCTGCAAATCGCTACCAGTTTGAGTTTGCCTGTTTCTTCTTCCCATGCGGTGGTAGGTGCGATCGCGGGTTTTAGTTGGGTGGCGGCTGGAGTTGGTGCGGTTCGCTGGCAAACTATTGGTACGATTTCCCTGACTTGGTTGGTTACGCCTGTAGTCAGCGGTGCGATCGCCGCCTTATTTTACAGTTTAGTAAAGCGTTGGATTCTCGATCGCCCAGATCCCTTAGAACAACTACGGGAATGGATTCCCTGGTTGAGTGCAGCACTATTGGGGATTTTTGGCGTAATTGTACTGCCAACTGTGAGTATACCGTTACAAAAGATAGTCTCAGAGCAGTTGGGCTGGAATTTACCTACTCACGATATTGCCATTTTACTAGGTGCGATCGCCACTTTTTCTCTCACTACCATCAGTTGGCAGCAGTTGGGAAGGGGAGATGGGGAGCAGGGGAGCAGGGGAGCGGGGGAGCAGGGGAGCAGGGGAGCAGGGGAGCAGGGGAGCA
>NZ_JAQMUA010000435.1:0-32391 GCF_028330895.1 Kamptonema animale CS-326
CAACGTTAAATTCTTAAACGAAACACAATTAGAAGATGGTTCATATTTGAGTTGGATTTACCCATCAGGCCAATTAAGGAAAAAAGGATTTAAACCCATACAGGTAAGAGTAATTGAGTACACAATTGAGAATTACGACCGCCCAGAAGCACAAATTAGATATCGTTTAATTACTAGCTTGTTGGACGCGGAAAATTTTCCTGCCCAGTTACTTGCCTGTGAATATCATCAACGTTGGGAAGTCGAGAATACAATTGATGAAATGAAAGTACATTTATTAGGACGAAAAACTCATATTCGTTCTCAAAAGCCAAAAGAAGTTGTGCAAGAAATTTATGGTTTACTACTAGGACATTGGGCTGTAAGGTCATTGATATTTAAAGCAGCAAGCAGTGCAGGTGTTTCACCATTGCGTCTTTCTTTTACTGGAACATTACGAGTTATTCGTCGTGCTCTGCCCAAATTCCAGCGGTTACAACCACAGGAACTTCCCTTTTTTTAAATTGGTTAACTTTGGAGATTCTCGATCAAGTTCTACCTAAAAGGGTTCAGAGAAACAACCCCAGAGTCGTGAAAAAACCTGTTTCAAAGTTTCGGTCTAAACAAGTTAAACACAGAGGTACTGGAATCATAATGACTCCTCCTGTTTTTATTGTTTTAAGCACTGCATAGCCTTAACTGAACCGTATTGCGATATAGACTGTTTTAAAGCTTATAATGACACTTACGGCCACCAAGCAGGTGATGCTTGTTTGCAACAAGTAGCCACTGCCATCCGCGATGCTTGCCGCGAAATTCCGCCGGAACGCCTCTATTTGGTAGCGAGATATGGAGGGGAAGAATTTGCAGTTATTCTGCCGAATACAGGGATTACGGATGCGATCGCAGTGGCAGAGGAAATCCGCCGTCGCATCCAGACTTTAGCAATTCCCCACCAGCAATCTTTTGTCTCGGAGTATATCACCCTCAGTTTAGGCGTAGCGAGTGCCGACGCTGCTGAGGCTTTGCCGGAAACTTTGATTGCTGCTGCTGACAAGGCCCTCTACGAGGCAAAATCTTTAGGTCGCGATCGCGTTGTGGCGAAGGAATAAAGAACAGGAAACAGGGAAAAAAGGAAAAAGCATGAGAATCTTAAATTTTTTATATCATAAACTACTGAAACCCACTTATTCTCTTCCCCTATTCCCCTATTCTCCTAGCCCTAGCCCTATATTCCCCTCTTCCCCTAGCCCCTAGCCCCTAGCTATAGGCCTCCATTGGCAAACAAGAACAGACAAAATTGCGATCGCCAAAGGCATTATCAATTCGTCCCACCGCCGGCCAGAATTTGTATTCTCGCGTCCAAGGCGCAGGATAAGCAGCTTCTTCGCGAGAATAAGGATGATTCCATTCAGATACCATTAGCGATTCTGCCGTATGCGGCGCATTTTTCAACAGGTTATTGGTAGCATCCATTTTACCATTTTCAATCTCCTCAATTTCCTTGCGAATCGCAATCATCGCCTCACAAAAACGGTCTAATTCCTCCTTGGATTCGCTTTCCGTCGGTTCCACCATCACCGTGCCCGCAACAGGCCAAGAAACAGTAGGCGCGTGAAAACCATAATCCATCAAACGCTTAGCAATATCTTCCACTTCAATACCAGCGGATTTTTTTAGCGATCGCAAATCCAAAATACACTCATGGGCCACAAAACCTGCCTTGCCTTTATACAAAACAGGATAGTAACTTTCTAACCGCCGCGCAATATAATTAGCATTCAGAATTGCCACCTTAGTTGCCTCAGTTAAACCCTCTCCACCCATCATCTGAATGTACATCCAAGAAATAGTCAAAATGCTAGCACTTCCCCAAGGCGCAGCCGAAACAGCCCCCATTGATTTTTGTTGACTGTTAACTGTTAACTGTTGACTGTTAAGAACAGAATTACTGGGTAAAAATTCTACCAAATGCGACATTACCCCAATTGGCCCCATGCCTGGGCCGCCGCCGCCGTGAGGAATGCAGAAAGTTTTATGCAAATTTAAGTGACAAACATCCGCCCCAAAATCTCCAGGCCGACACAAACCAACTTGGGCATTCATATTAGCCCCATCCATATAAACCTGTCCACCTTTACCGTGAACAATTTCGCAAATTTCCTGAATTTGTTCCTCAAAAACGCCGTGAGTCGATGGATATGTCACCATTAAAGCAGCAAGTTCGCCGCTATGTTTTTCCGCCTTATTCTGCAAGTCTTCAACATCAATATTGCCTTGGTCATCGCAAGCAACAGGCACAACTTTCATCCCTGCCATCACCGCACTTGCCGGATTTGTACCGTGTGCAGACTGGGGAATTAAACAAACATTACGATGACTTTCACCCCGACTTTCGTGGTATTGGCGAATTACCAATAAACCTGCATATTCACCTTGAGAACCTGCATTTGGCTGTAGAGAAATGCCACTAAAACCAGTGATTTCAGCTAGCCATTCTTCAAGTTGCTGGAAAAGAACTTGATAGCCTTGAGTTTGCGATAAAGGTGCAAAAGGGTGCAGCTTGCCAAACTCCGGCCAAGTCACTGGCAACATCTCCGAAGTTGCATTTAACTTCATCGTACAAGAACCCAAAGGAATCATCGATGTAGTTAGCGATAAATCCTTACTTTCCAGTCGGTGTAAATACCGCAAAAGTTCGGTTTCCGAGTGATAGCGGTTGAATACAGGATGAGTTAAATAACTGCTAGTACGGGCAAAAGGTTGATATTGCCTCAGCATTTCTTCGGTACGAAATCCAAACAAATCCAGGCTATGAGGATCGAAGCCTGCGAACACATACCAGAGATTTCTCAAATCTCCAACACTCGTAGTTTCATCAACAGAAATTCCGACAGTCTTTTCATCAAAAACTCGGAGATTAATTTGACGTGAATCAGCAGCTTCTATAATTTCTGCCAGCGACTTTTTTGAACCTAATTCAACGCGCAAAGTATCAAAAAAAGGTTCAGTGCCAATTTTATATCCTAAGCGTTCCAATCCAATTGCGAAAGTAGCAGTAAACCTGTGAACTCTCTCGGCAATTCTTTGCAATCCCTCCGGCCCATGATAGACAGCATACATACTAGCCATTACTGCTAACAAAACTTGGGCAGTACAAATATTGCTAGTAGCTTTATCGCGGCGGATATGTTGTTCGCGAGTTTGCAGTGCTAACCGTAAAGCTGGTTTCCCATTTACATCCTTAGAAACCCCCACAATTCGCCCCGGAACTTGCCGTTTAAACTCCTCTCGCGTGGCGAAATAAGCTGCATGAGGCCCCCCATATCCCATCGGTACTCCGAAGCGCTGAGTGCTACCTACGGCAATATCAGCGCCAAATTCACCGGGGGGTTTGAGCAGGCAAAGGCTTAAAATATCTGCGGCGACTGTTACTAAAGCACCGCGATTATGGGCTTGTTCGATGAAATTTTTATAATCATAAATTATGCCATCGGTAGCGGGATATTGTAGCAGCGCCCCAAAAATTTCTTTGTCAAATTCAAAGGTTTGATGGTCGCCAATAATAATATCAAAACCCAATGGTTGAGCGCGAGTTTGCACTACTTCAATAGTTTGGGGATGGCAATCTTTAGAAACAAAAAATGCTTTGGCTTTATTTTTACTGATGCCATAAGTCATAGTCATGGCTTCTGCCGCTGCTGTGCCTTCATCGAGTAAGGAAGCGTTAGCAATTTCCAATCCTGTGAGGTCAATAATCATGGTTTGGAAATTCAGCAAAGCTTCTAATCTACCTTGGGCAATTTCTGCCTGATAAGGCGTATAAGCTGTGTACCAACCTGGATTTTCGAGGATATTACGCTGAATTACTGGCGGCGTGATGCAGTCGTAATATCCCATGCCAATAAATGAGCGAAATACTTGATTTTTGGAGGCAATTTCTTTAAGTTGCGCGATCGCCCGATATTCGCTTGTGGCTGTGGGCAATTTTAGGGGTTGCTTGAGGCGGATCGCTTGGGGTACAGTTTTGTCAATGAGGCGATCGAGGGTGGGAGAACCCAAAACATCAAGCATAAGCTGGACTTCAGCAGCAGTAGGGCCAATATGCCGATTCACAAAGCCATCTGTAGAGGCAGGAGTTGGCTGCTGAGTGGACTTAATTTCAGGGCTATAGGGTGTCAAGGGTGATTCTCCAGAACTGAGTGCTTATTATTTTGTAACATTTTTCCAAATTATCAGGTATCGCGATCGCACTTTGGCAATTACAGGCTAAATCAATATTATCGATGGGGTTACTCTGTCCCAGAGAGTGCGATCGCTCTTCTCCACCTCAGCATTTTGCATTAGTAACATATTAACAGCAGGGGTTCGCTCCGCGAGAATACCTGTGCCCAAATTACCGCAGCCAGGGATTAAGGATGCTTTTGTGCTATCATTATTATTGTAAAAAAGAGCTAAAATTTTATGGAAACAACTTTAAAATTTCTAAAAATATCGCAATCGCAAAAGCTTTTACTGAGCGTATTCTCCTTTGCTGTACCGATTTTTATGTTGTTATATTTTACAGTTTCTGGCATTAACGATGATATAAATTTTGGGAGAGTGGAAATATTAGGGAATAGACTGCTCTCACCTTTAAACCAACTTTTAGTATTAGTCCCCAAAGAGCAGAGACTGGTAACTAACATCCCGCCCAAGAACAATTACAATTCAAATGATTTAAGTGTCACCAGTAATCTTATAGAAGAGAATCTAAAAAATCTAGAAAAAGAAACACAAGTTATCGGTGAAAATTTAAAAATAACTCCTTCATCGCTGAAAGCAGCCGGGAACCCAGAATTACTTCCTGCAACGATTACCGAAAATTGGAAAAGTTTACAAAACAGTAAAAATAGCCTAACTACAGAACAGTTAAGTCAACAATATAGCGATCTGACAAAACGTATAAGGGAACTAATCAATAGAGTTGGGGATACTTCAAATTTAATTTTAGATCCAGCACTCGATTCCTATTATTTGATGGATGTTGTCCTTGCAGGCCTTCCGCAAGCTCAACAAAGAGTAGGAGAAATTTTATTATATACCCAAGAATTAAGTTTATATAAACAGCTTACCTACGAACAAAAGGTAAAGCTAGAAATTTATGCTTCCTCACTACAAAACACCGATTTTGTGCGTATTCAGCAAGGAATTTCTAATTCTCTTCTCGCCGAGAATGAATTCTATCGTAAGCTGCCTTCATTACAAAATCTTCCACCTGTGCTTAAATATTATGAAACTGCTGTCAATAAATTTACCGAAAGTTTAATCCAGGTTGCTAGAACAGGTAGAGTAGAACTACTTGGAGCCAGTTTTTTTCAACAGGGAGAAGACGTAGTTATTCAAGGTTCGCAACTATGGACAGTGACCAGAAAAGAATTAGATAAGCTGCTTGAAAAACGGAGTAAATATTATGAAAATCTGCGCTTGATTTATCTGCTATCAAGTTTAGTTCCTCTGGCTACATCTTGCTTTTTTTTGTTCGCCATTTTTCAGCAAATCAACTTAAATTCTTTGCTCAAGCAAACCCAAGAATCAGGAATTCAGGTTTCTATATCAGCCACAGAATTGTTAGCAACAGCCAAAAAACAAGAGGTAGTTGTCACCCAACAGACAGAATTAATGCTGGAGGTGATTAAATCAGCTCAGGAAATTTCACAACTAATAGACAAGCTGGTACAAGAGATGGATAAGGTTGCTTCCCAGTCCACGAAAACAGCTAAATTTGCCAGCGATAGTCAATTAGATGTTATCCAGATGAAAGAGGTGATGCAAGAAATGGAAAATGCTTCCAAAAATATTTCTGTTAAGCTAAAAACCATCGATCAAAGAGCGGGAAATGTTGCACTTGTACTTAGTACAATTACCAAGGTAGCAGAGCAAACAAATTTTTTGTCTTTGAATGCTGCGATTGAAGCAGAGAAAGCAGGTGAATACGGACGAGGTTTCGCTATTATTGCTCGTGAAATTCGCCGTCTAGCAGATCAAACTGCTGTTTCTTCTATAGATATTGAACAAATAGTTCAGGAAATGCAATTAGCAGTCTCAGAAGGTGTGACAGAGATGAATAGCTTTATGGCAAAATTATTTCAAGGTGTTGATAATATTAATAAAATTAGTACGCAAACTGGTAAAATTATCGAGCAGGTACAAACTTTATCGCCTGAGTTTCAAAAAGTAAATGTTTCCATGAAAAATCAGTCTCAAAATGCACAAATAATCAGCGAGTCAATGAGTAGTTTTGCTCTGGGAATGAAGCAGATAAAAAACTCATTGGATCAGACTTTTTTGGCAATTGAGCAACTCAGCGAAGCAGCGATCGGTTTGCGAAACCAAGTGTCGAAATTTAAAGTAAATGATTGAAAAGATCGGACGCATAATTTTTGACGGGGCGATCGCCCCGTCAAGTGTCCTATTCTCCCTCTACCTGCTGGCGATACTCCTCGGCTGATAAAGCATCCTCTAAGTCATTAGCATCTTTAATGCGTACCTTCAACAGCCACCCTTCGCCATAAGGATCTTCAGCCAATTGTTCTGGAGCATTAACAATAGACTCATTACGTTCTATCACTGTACCCGTAACCGCAGAATAGAGTTCTTCCACAGCTTTAACTGACTCAACAGTTCCTAATCTTTCTCCTTTTTCCAAAGCGTCGCCAATTTCTGGCAACTCCAGAAACACGATATCGCCGAGTTGATCCACAGCAAAGGCACTGATGCCAAGGGTGGCAATTTCTCCTTCCAGCCGTACATATTCGTGACTGTCTAGGTACTTCAAGTCACTGGGATATTCAAAGTCCATATCAATTCCTCACGCCTCAAACAAAACTTTGCTCAGCCATACTAGAATGTTTTACCTTAATCTGCCAGAACTATCGCCAATGGATGCGATCGTTTTTTTTGCATAGGCTTTTGACCATAGGATATATTAAAAATTAAAAATGCAAAATTAAAAATGATAAACTTAATTTTTAATTTTTAACTTTTAATTTAACTAGAGTAACGGTTTATTTTCAGACCGATAAAACGGTCGTTTAACAACAACACCCGGATAATTTTTACCCCGAATTTCTACCTCTAACTGCTGACCGATCGCAGCTAGGGGAGTCGGAACATAAGCCAGCGCGATCGCCTTATTTAAAGTCGGAGATAATGTCCCGCTGGTAATTTCCCCCACGACTACACCCTCAGACAAAACTGGATAGCCGTGACGGGCGATATGTCTTCCCTCCATCTCTAAGCCTACCAAACGCTTCGCTACTCCCGTCGCCTTCTGCTGTTCCAGAACTTTGCGTCCAATAAAATAGCCCTTACTATCCAAATGAACTACCCAACTCAATCCAGCTTCTAAGGGGGTGGTAGTATCGTCAATGTCTTGGCTATAAAGGCACATAGCCGCTTCTAGGCGCAAGGTATCCCTAGCCCCTAACCCGCAAGGAACCACGCCCGTAGCTAGCAGATTTCGCCACAGTTCTTTCCCTGCGATCGCATCTAGCATCACCTCAAATCCATCCTCGCCAGTGTAGCCCGTTCTGGCAATAAAAGCAGGCTCACCGAGTACCGTTGCCTCTAAATGACCGAAAAACTTCACTCCTGCTAGATTTTCCTTGACAAATTGTTGCAGATGTGATGTAGCTTGCGGCCCCTGAACAGCGATCAACACTTTTTCCTTGGAGATGTCGATGAAACTAATCCCACTCAATTCTAAATGG
This sequence comes from Kamptonema animale CS-326, assembly GCF_028330895.1. Lineage (NCBI taxonomy): Bacteria > Bacillati > Cyanobacteriota > Cyanophyceae > Oscillatoriales > Microcoleaceae > Kamptonema > Kamptonema animale. The sequence continues at coordinate 7,731 of NZ_JAQMUA010000435.1, forward strand.
GCCCCAATCCAAGCTTTATCCCTAGCACGAGTAGCAGCATTGACAATCATCACCCCTCGCTGTTCGCCAGTGGTAGGATCGGGGTCTTGATAATAAAAGATAATGTCATCTAATATACAGCCTTTGGCATTTAGCAAGACAGTATATTGAGCTTGACCGGGCTGCAAACGGCCCAGATCCGAAGGTACTAAAGTCTGGAGTTTTTCTATCAGGTTTTTACCTCTGAGGCCGAATTTCCCCATGTGGGAAATGTCAAACATTCCCGCACGCGATCGCACCGCCTGATGTTCGGTATTAATGCCGCTGTATTGCACAGCCATTTCCCAGCCGGAGAAGGGAACCATCCGGGCTTTGAGTTCTAAAGATAGATCGAACAGAGGAGTGCGAGCAAGAGAACTTGTCGCCTCTGGGCGCAAATTTTCAGCGTTACTGGGTTCAGTTGACTTTGCCACAGGTAGCCCCATCGTTGCAAGTTGATTCCTTCTGATTTTAATGGATGTAACTTCATTTATGAGCATGGTATAGATTCTGACCATATAGCAACCTTCTTGGCAGTTAAGACATTCTGAGTTTCACCAAACTCGCTGATTCTATTCCCTTCTTTCCCTAGCCCTGAGCATCCTAGCCCCTAACCGCTGAAAGCGGTTGCTATAAAACTAGATATTAGCCAGTCGATGTGGCTCTCCCAACATCACGATCGAACAGGTCAACTGTCCAAGCAACTGAGTTGTGACATCGCTGACTGCTAATCCCGCCGCCGTGCGGTTTCTAGTCGATCGCAACACCACCAAATCAGCAGCACCAGACGCAGTGACAATTTCCCTGACGACATCTACACCTCGCCTCACCTCAATCTTAACTTCCGCCTTACCTTCCACCCCTGATTTAGCAACCAAAAGCAATAATTGCGAGTGAATCCAAGCAATCCCAGAATCCTTAATTCCCCTGTTGCACAAATGCAGCACAGTGATTTGCACTTGAGAATCTCCTAGCGCTCTGGCAAACTGTATTAGCCGCACTGCTTCAGAGTTCAAGTTTTCCACCGGCACTAAAACGCGCTTAATTTTATTGGGTTCAACCAGCAAGCGCGTCACCGCCACTGGACAGTGAGCGGCCCACAGCACGCCGTCAATTACATTGCCAAACAAGCGAGCTCTCAGTCCCGTCCGTTTTCCCCAACCCATAACAATTAAATGCGCTTTTTGTTCGCGAGCAACACGGGCTATTGCTTGGGAAATATCATTATCAATTCTTAGGGTTGGCTGAGATTGGACACCCAGTTTGATTGCCATTTGTTGGGCTTTTTCCAGCAATGTTTCGCTGCGCTGCAAAGCCATTTCTAACTGCGGCGCATCCATATTTTGAGTGTGAGGTGCGGTAATTGCTAGCGGTACAATTTGACCGCTATTGCCATGAGCTAACAGAGCTGCCATCTCAATTAGATATCTTTCTGTATCGGGATTGTACACTGGTACAACTACCGTTAATGCAGGATTTTCGGCAGTATTTTCCCAATTTTTTGAGAAAGTTTCAGTTTCTAAGTTTTTCGAGGTAGTTGTTAGCCCGACAGCAACTCTACTGGTAACTATTGGCCCTAATGTTGCTGTTACTAACATTAGAACAATTACACTATTTAAAATGTCTTCAGTAAGCAGCCCAGCTCGGTAGCCCACCAAAGTCGCTGCCAAAGTTGCACCAACTTGAGGCAAAGATAACGACCACATAGTTAGAAATTCTTTAGTGTTGTAGCCGTAGATAAGTTTAGCTAAGTAGGCTGCTATCCCCTTACTACTAATTAAAGCCATAACAATCGTCAGGGGAATTGTTACAGAAACAATACTTTTTATAAAAGTTTGGACATCAATTAATAACCCCAAATCTACAAAAAATATCGGAACAAATAACACGCTACCTACGAAAACAACTTTATCTTTAACTGCACCTTCTCCTACAGCTTCATTAACAGCTAAACCAGCCAGAAATGCCCCAATAATTTTTTCCACACCAATGAGCTGAGCGCCTAATGATGCTAGAAAAACAGCTAGCAATACAAATAAAAATTGGTTGCCTTCTTGATCTCCAGTACGGCGGAAAAATTCTCTACCTGCCCAGTCAAAGCCAAAGATAACGACGGCTGTATAAATAGCTAAACTTACCAGCAGAGTGACAAAATTGATGGGAGAGAATTCTCCGGCATGAATAGCAACACAAACGGCTAATACCAACAATGCACCAATGTCTGTAAAAATGGTAGCACCGATTGTTACCATGACTGATTCATTGCTAGCTACTCCCAAGCGACTAACAATAGGATAGGCGAGTAAAGTGTGAGAAGCTAACAGCGAACCTATTAGAATTGAAGCATTCCAATCAAAACCAAAAATTCGACCGACAGCGGTTCCAGCAATCATGGGTACGGCGAAAGTTAAACTGCCAAAACCCATAGAACGATGTTTCTTTTTACGGAACTGCTCAATGTCTACTTCTAAACCTGCTACAAACATCAGGTAAAGTAAGCCGATATCTGATAGCAGCTTCATTGTGGGCATTTCTTTGTCAAGTAATTGTAGCCCGTTGGGGCCCAGGAGAACGCCCGCAGCTAGCAAACCAACTAATCCGGGAATCTTGAAGCGCTCAAAGATGATGGGCACACTCAAAATCACCAAAAGTAAAACGACAAAAGGAACAATGGGTTCTGAAAGAACTTCTGCAAAGTGTCCCATAATTAACTCAAGTTGGGGGTGAATGTGGGATTTGTTCAATTGTCAACGATCTGGAAACTTTTGACTACCCTCCGCTAGATATATAGTTAGGATTTGGATATAATAACGTATATGCACTCAATAGTCACAACTCAGGAGTAATAATTCAGGATAAAGTATAAATTGTTCTAAAATATCAGTTATTATGAGTTGCAGTTTCTAAATTCTGCTTGCATCACCAATTATAGAAGAAGGGACTAGGGGCTAGGGACTAGGGACTAGGGAAAGAGGGGAAGAGGGGGAGAAGGTGAGGATAATCAAGGTAAAAACGAGAGATTACCAATTACCAATTACCAATTACCAATTACCAATTACCAATTACCAATTACCAATTACCAATTACCAATTACCAATTACCAATGACTCAATATTTTGCTACTGTTGCTCGCGGTTTAGAACAACTTGCGGCTCAAGAATTAGAACGGCTTGGAGCTCAAGATGTTCGTCCTGATTTTACGGGGGTATATTTCGCTGGCGATCGCGCTTTACTTTATCGCGTGAATCTTTGGGCGAGGATGATTTTTAGAGTGCTGGTTCCGATAGCTGAGTTTCAATGTTATGACTCCGATATGCTCTACCGGGAAGTGCAAAAAATTGATTGGGAGGAATATCTGGACGCTGACAATACTCTAGCAGTTGACTGCACGGGGGGCAATCAAAAACTGAACCACACTCATTATACTGCTCTACAGGTAAAAAATTCAATTGCAGATCAACAACGAGGTAATTTTGGGAAGCGCTCTAATGTTGACACAAAAAATCCTGATTTACTGATTAATGTTCACATTCATAAAGACCGCTGTATTTTAAGCTTAGACAGTTCTGGTGGCAGTTTGCATCGGCGGGGATATCGTCCGGCTGTAGGTGCGGCTCCTCTGAAAGAAACTCTGGCGGCGGCTTTATTAGAGATGGCAGAATGGAATCCTAATTTACCTTTTTTAGACCCGATGTGCGGTTCTGGAACTCTGCCTTTAGAGGCTGGTTTAAAGGCTTTGAATATTGCACCCGGATTGTTTCGAGAAAAGTTTGGGTTTATGACTTGGCGAGATTTTGATGAAGCTCTTTGGGAGCAGTTATGGGAGGAAGCAGAAAATAGCGAATTGTCGGAGTTGAAGGCGGTAATTGGCGGTAGCGATCGCGATCCTGAAATTTTAACCCAAGCTCGCACCAATGCACAACAGGCTGGTCTTAAAGATAAGATTAAGTTTGCTCTAACGGAGTTGTCAGAATTGGAAGCACCAGCAGATAGCGGCGTACTGATTTGCAATCCTCCCTATGGCGAACGTCTGGGAGATGCTAGCGAATTGGCAGACCTTTATAAGCTGTTAGGTGATGTTTTTAAACAGCGTTTTAAGGGTTGGAATGCGTTTATTTTAACAGGGAATAAGGAGTTAGGTAAAAAAGTTGGACTCAAGACAGCGCGGCGGATTCATGTTTATAATGGAACGTTAGAATGTACTTTACTCAAGTACGAACTTTATTAAAATCAAGACGAAGCGGAACTCATTTCATTTTAATTTCTAAAGTGGCAACAAAGAAACGTGAGCAGAAACTATTTTCCAACCTTGAGGAAATTTACGCCACATCTGACTCTGCCGACCTTCCCGCACAATACCATCAATGATGCGGCGAAATTCCAGAGTTACAGCGGCCATATCTGCATCGAAAGTAACAACTTTGAGATTAAACATTTCACGTTCTAAATTCAAAGGCGATCTGCCTTTGCGAAAAGCTCTAATTTGATCGCTACCATAAAGGTTTTCAGTCACGCCAAAACGCACAACATCTGGTGAATCCCAGAACAGTTCACTGAGAGTTTCAATATCATTAGTACAAAGGGCTTTTTCATATTTGAGATAAAGTTCCGTTAACTCAGACACTAAAATAGAATCATTAATTTTAGTCATAAGAAGAAGGAAGAAGGAAGAAGGAAGAAGGAAAAGGGGAGATGAGGAGACTCTTCCCCCAATTGGCAATTAGCAATTAGCAATTAGCCATTAGCCATTACCAATTACCAATTACCAATTACCAATTACCAATTACCAGTTAACAGTTAGCGCTCAATTTTGACAGAAATAATCTTGTCGCCTTGACGGATAGCATTGACTACATCCATATCTTCAGTTTTGCCAAAAGTCGTATGGACTCCATCTAAATGAGATTGAGGAGAGTGGCAAATAAAGAATTGACTACCGCCAGTATCGCGACCTGCATGGGCCATTGATAAAGTCCCTGCCAGGTGTTTGTTGCTGTTAATTTCGCACTTGATTTTGTAGCCAGGGCCGCCTGTTCCAGTGCCTTGAGGACAACCTCCTTGAATCATAAAATTAGGGATGACTCGGTGGAACTTCAGGCCGTCATAAAAACCTTTTTCAGCCAAGTCTACAAAATTCTTCACCGTATTCGGTGCATCCTGGTCAAACATATCCAAATGGATAGTGCCTTTGTCCGTTTCCATGATAGCGCGAGTCATGATTTTTTTTGCTCCTGAGAATCAGTGTTCCGTAATCACAAGCCTGAGCGAATCTAGAGAGATTCAAAAAGGATTCGTCAAATTGCGGCTCCCAGATTCTAACATAAGTAGAGGGTACAGAGAAGAGAGCAGAGGTCAAAAGGATTTAGTTACGTTACTAGCAATTGCGTGTAATTCTGGATAGAATTATCCTCTGCGTCTCCTCTCAACTAGGGAGATAATCTTCTCCTTCCAAATTAGTTGGTCGTATAATCGGCATCAATCCAACAACGAGGCAGCGTTTCGCCCGAAGGAAAAACTAATGTTTCCTTGGCAAAACTATCTGGTTGTTGCTCCTCTTGACCAGCTTGAATTTGCCCCGGAACTTCATTCTTCATAGGGCTTAACAATGCCTCTATATCTAGGATTTCTACCAGGGTGCCGGATTCTTTTTCTTTTAAAAGCATAGATTCTCCTTAATTAAGCGAATGTGAGTGAGAGGTTAAACACAACTTTAATGTGTTAGTTTTATTGCAGCAATTAACCTTGATAAATCTTTGACTAAAATTGTCAATTCAACTGTAAAACAGACACTTTAATCTGACAATTTATCTAAGAATTGGCATTTTTTTTTGCTCACTATTTACAATATTAAAGCTTTAGAACTGTTTGCGTATCTCTCTATAGTGTAATTTATTAGGACTCTTGGGGATGCTCATTCTCAAGGCAAAGGCAAGCAATTTTTGATAGGACATTTGAGCGATCGCCAGGGAAAACGCATCTATCTCAATTGGTCAGAGACTATCAGGACTTACCCATCGATCCCAAAAAATCAAAATTTAAGATAGCTTCGGGTGAGTGCTGTTAAAGATAACGAATTATAACAAATATTATTCTCAATAAGCTAGAATACGCAAAGTTGCTTGAGAAAATCGGCTCTTGTTTGATATTCCAACGTTGAGCCTGGATAGGTAGCCAGATAGCTTTAAACTTAAATAAGTTCTACCTCTTTAGGAGGATGCTAATAAGCTAGTATTAGTAAACAGCTAAGAGCTGTTGGCAATATAGAACAGAAAACTCAATGAAACGCTCATTATCGATCGCAACTTTGGTCTTAGCGCAGATGGCAGCCGGAACTACCTTGCTGAGCTTGACTAGCTGTACGCCAGTAACGACCGCTCAAAAAAATGTAGAGCCGCAATCACAGCAAACAGTTAAAATTAGCGGTGCTGGTGCAATTTATCCAGCCTTAAAGGTACTGGCAAAAGCCTACGAAAAAAAAGTAACAAACACGGAAATTACCTTCTTTCCTCCCAATCAAAGTGCTGGGGGAATTGCGGGAGTCAAAAACAGTTTAGTTGACATTGGCGCTCTCAGCCGTCAGTTAACAACTGAGGAAAATAACGGTCAACTAACCTATCGCGAGATTGCCAAAGATGCCCTAGTTGTAGCTACTCACCAGAGTGTGAAAGGGGTAAAAAATTTACAAACTAAAGATTTGCAAAGAATTTACAGTGGTGAGATCGTAAATTGGCGAGATTTAGGCGGGCCAGATGCTAAGATTATTGTACTCGATCGCCCTGAAGACGAATCAGCCAAAAAGCTGTTACGAAAGTATTACCTGGGCAAAAGTGTGACCATAACCTCATCAGCGGTGCTACTATCCCAGGAACCCGAATTAATTAGGGCAATGCAAGATACGCCCTATTCTATCGGCTATTTTTCCCTCGCTTATGCCATTGCAAACAACCTGGTAGTGAACCGCTTAAGTCTGGATAACATAGCTGCGACAGTCGAAAATGTTAAAGCTGAAAAATACTTGATGGTGAGGACTCTCGGCATTGTCTACAAAACAACTCCCAGTCAAACTGTCCAAGGATTTCTTGATTTTGTTGCTAGCGAAGAAGGGGCTACAGAGTTGCTACAATCTGGATTTGTGCCATCTATTGCGAAGAAGTAAACAAAGTGTTGCTGATTCACCTGCTTACATTGTTAGCTGGTAATGCCTGTGTAATTGTTTCTCAAGCTCATAACTAATGCAGATTCGCCACTTATTTAAGAAAAACTTACTAATAGCTAGCGCTAGAATAGCTCAAATATTGTGGCGGAATGCCCGGTTTAAAAGTATGTACTCAAAACTGGCTTTAAACCAGAAAATTATTGTCCCATTCCTGTTAGTAATCCTCACTCAGGCAATGGTGTTAATGATTGGCTTTGGCTACTGGTTTTCGAGCAGCCTTGAACAGCAAATGATCGCTGAAGTAGAGAGTCTTTCATCACTGGTTCTGCGAGACTTTCATCGGGAAGAACAGCACTTGCAGTTGCAAACTAGGCTAGTAGGGGATACAGCAGCGGTTCGCTCGGCAGTAAATCAGCGCGATACGGTGGCACTCCTCCAGATTTTACTACCTTTAAAAACCACTTTGCAACTGGACTTGATTAAGGTAGTAGACAAAGATGGTGCGGTACTAGCGAACTTACAGAATGAAGAATTAGCTGATACAATAATTAAGGATCAAACAGCCTTCGATCAAGCGCTCAAAGGGGTGTATCTATCTGATTTGTTAAATATAAAGAAACTAGACGGACATTTACAGTCTGTTTTAGTTGGATTTGCACCTGTAAAGTCTAAAGATGGTATTATCGGCGCGATTATTATTGGCACTTTAATCAGGGATGATTTACTCCAAAAGCTTACTATTGGTACGCGGGAACACTTGATGGCGTTCAATCAAGATAAAGCTGTAATTGCTTCTACTTTGCCAATAGTTCGCAGCAATTTTTCTTGGGTTTCACCACCCCAAGAAGCTCGTCCACAACGAGTTAAGATAGCAGGTGGAGAATATTTTGCTAAAAGTGTAGTGCTTTTAGGGCTAAATAATTCTTCTCTGACTGTGGTGCTGCTCAATTCTGTTGTACCTCTCGATGAAGCTAAACAAGCACTGTGGAGGCATTTGTCAATCTTTTTCTTGCTAACTGGGTGTCTCACCACGTTTGTCGGCATCAAGATAGCGCAAACGATCGCTAGCCCGATACAAGCTATCACTAAAGTAGCTCAACAAGCAACGCGAGAAGCTAATTTTACTGTGCAAGTTCCTGTTACTACTAGCGATGAAGTAGGCTTGTTAGCAATATCATTAAACAGTTTAATTGGGCGGGTAGCAGAACATACTCAAGAAATAGAAATGGCTCGTCAGCATTTAGAAAAACGGGTAGAAGAAAGAACAAAAAAACTTTCTCAAAAGCACGATCAACTTTTGCAAACCCATCACCAACTGCGCCAAGCATTGCAAAATCTTCGGGACACTCAAAGCCAATTAATTCAGGCAGAAAAAATGTCAAGTTTGGGTCAGATGGTGGCGGGAGTTGCCCATGAAATTAATAACCCTCTCAACTTCATTAGTGGCAATCTTAAATATGTTAATAGTTATGTTGAAGACTTAATGAAATTATATCGAGTTTATCAACAAGAATATACGATGCCAAATAGTGCTATAGAGAATCTTACTGAAGAAATTGACTTTGAATTTATAGTCCACGATTTGACGAAAATTTTGTCTTCTATGAAGATGGGTACTGAGCGCATCAGTCAGATTGTGCTGTCTTTACGTAATTTTTCCCGGCTGGACGAAGCGGAACTTAAACGGGTCAATATCCACGAGGGAATTGATAGCACCCTATTGATTATCAGCCATAAGATTAAGGAGGGAATTGAACTTATTAAAGATTATAAAACTTTGCCGCCTGTGGAGTGCTATCCCGCGCAACTGAATCAAGTTTTTATGAATATACTTAGCAATGCGATTGATGCTCTCAATTCACAAGAAAATCAGGAAGCCAAGCAAATTATAATTCAGACGGAACTAGATCCACCCCATGCAGAGCAAGTGCATAGGGCGTTGGTGCGGGTGCGAATTCGAGATAATGGCCCTGGGATTCCTCCCGAAGTTAAAAGAAAGATATTTGACCCATTTTTTACAACGAAGCCGATAGGTCAAGGTACGGGTTTGGGGCTTTCTATTTGCTATCAAATTATTGAAAAGCATCACGGTAAAATTGAGGTAAGTTCAGAGATTGGGCAAGGGACGGAGTTTACGATCGCGCTTCCAGTTAGTCAGTCTTCAACGGGCCATACGCCAGATAGTGACAATTTTTAAGTGTTGATAATTATCTACTCATCAGGTAACGCCGCTGTCTGGGCGGTTTAAGGATAGCGCTGAGGCGGCGGCGCTAGGAAGGATTAGGTATCCTGGGTATCTAAGCTTGTGGGCGATCGCGCACAACAGCAGTAATGACATTATGACAGTTGAAGGGGTGGACTGTAGGAGTATGCCTCATCAAAAATCTAATATCCCGTGAGAATCAGCCCCATCTAGGGTAGACTGCGATCTACAGGTAGCGATCGCAGCTTAAGATCCTGAGACACTTGAGGAAGTACAACAAAAACCCCTAACATTCAAAAGCCCTTCGGCTTCAATAAATATAAGTTAAACAACTCGGTAGGTGTTATGAGAATTTCGTTTAAGAAAACAATTGCAAGTTTGGCCACTTCGGCACTTTTGACAATCGGCGCAGTCAGTTCTGCGATCGCATTCACTTTTGACCAAACAGAAATCGAGCAAGCTAATGTCGCTGCCATTGCTCAACCCCGCCAAGATGGTAGTTACCAATTGCTGATTATAGAACAAATACCTAACAAGCGGCAGTGCTGGAGCGAAAGTGGCAGTCGCCCCATCATCGTCAATCCATTGTTAATGAACTTTGATTTTACCAATGATTGCAGACGGGCCACTGATAGCAACGGCTTTTCTATCCGCATGGGCGGTACTGACTTAGCATTGAAATATAGTTTGAGTTTGCAGAATCTTAACGGGGATGTTGTACTCGTGGGGACTCCAAGCGATCGCACTGCCCAGCCAATTGCGATCGGCAGAACTCAGGGGACAGTTAAGGGTTTTATGAAAGTTATTTTAGAACCTGGCTGGCGCTTCACAAAAAGATCGTACCAAGGTAAAACATTAGGACATTTTTATTTCACCAGCAATCAGCTTGCACCGGGAAGTACAGACACCGGAGGCGGTACTGTCGAGCCTTCACCAACAACATTCAAAGACATTGCTAACGATATCTACGCTACGGAAATTAAAGAAGCTGTCGCCCTTGGATTTGTGGCCGGTTTCTCTGAGGACAATACTTTCCGACCTCAACTTGCTTTAACTAGAGAACAATTAGTCTCCTTAGTATTGGAATCTTTGAAAGGAATACAAGGCGCTAATATTGTGATTCCTACTCAAGCATCTTCTCGCCCTTATAGCGATGTTGAAACTACCCGCTGGAGTGCCGCTAAAATTCAATTTGCACGAGATAAGAACATCGTTAGTGGTTACAAAGATGGCACTTTTAAACCAACTCAACCAGTCACTCGCGCTGAATTAATAGCTGTGTTGCGCCAAGCCGCTCTATTTGGTTTATCTGCACGGGGAATGAGCCCAGTATTAACTCCTAAACAATCGCCGACTAATTTCTCTGATATTCAGAGTCACTGGGCTGCTGCTACTATTAGCCAAATGTCTTCTTATTGTAAGGTAGCTTCTCCGGTTAATGAAGTTGGGAGCCAGTTTTCTCCTGATAGTTCTGCGAAGCGGAATTATGCGGCGGCGGCTACTTTGCGGATGCTCAAATGCGTGAAAGGTCAATAATTAAGTGGATGTAATTACAGGTAGTGGTGGGCAATGCCCACCCTACATTTTTTATTCGTGAGTGGAGCCATCTGGCATAATTGCACCAGTAAGCTTGGCATTTTGAAAGTTAGCGCCCCCTATTTTTGCATCTGTTAAGTTTGCACCAGATAAGTCTGCAAAGCTTAAGTTTGCTGCGCGGAGGTCGGCTGAAATTAGGTCAGCACCACCCAGTTTTGCATAATGTAAAGATGCTTGCCGCTTTTTGACAATGGTGCAAGATATCAAACATTACCAACCTCCGCCAAATCAGCAACAGAATCAATATTTTTCCTTTCCACTTGTTCCGCTTCAGCCACTGAAACTGTTAACTTTAATCCCAAAGTATTTAGCCAATTTGCTAACGCATAAATCGTTTCACTGCCTTTACCAGACAACAAATTATCTAATTTTTCCAAATGCAATTTAGTATCTTCAGCCGACATATTTGGTTCCCCTAGAGCCTCAAATACATCTCTCATTGCATTTCGCATAATTCCCAGTTCCAAATCTCCTTCTTCCTCTTCAAAAATGACAGTAAGGTAAGCAGCAGCAAATACAAAATCTTTCAGAGATTGAATCTTATAAGGATGGTAAGGCAAACTTTTAGGCATTTTCTCTACTCCTGTATTCTATCCAAAATTCCTTAGCCGTTTGAATATCTTGCTCTTGAGTGCTTTTATCTCCACCACATAGCAGAAGCACTATAGTTGCTCCTACTTGTCCAAAATAGACCCGATAGCCAGGGCCAAAATCAATTCTAAATTCCCAGACTCCCTCTCCCAGGGAGTGATAGTCTCCAAGGTTGCCACTGCTAACCCGCTCAAGCCTTTTAATAATCTTAGCTTTGCCTTTAAAGTCGCGGAGGGAGTCTAACCACTCCGAGAAAGGAATTCTGCCATCTGGGGTGGCATAACGCTGAATTTCCCTCGGTGTTGCTTCCATAACTTAGATTATAGATCCTGAATACTCCCATCGTAAACCTGCAATTTTAAATATTACCAACCTCCGCCAATTCAGCAACTATATCAATATTTTCCCCTTCCACTTGTTCCGCTTCAGCCACTGAAACTGTTAACTTTAATCCCACAGCCTTCAACCAATTTGCTAACGCATAAATCGTTTCACTGCCTTTATCAGACAACAAATTATCTAGTTTTTCCAAATGTAATTTAGCTTCCTCCGCCGACATATTTGGTTCCCCCAGAGCTTCAAATATATCTCTCAACGCTGAGATCAAAATACCAAGCTCTAAATCTCCCTCTTCTTCTTCATTCAAAAGTAGCGTGATATAGCCAGCAGAGTAGATCGGATCTTTGAGATGGGAAATTTTAAAGGGATGGTAAGGTAAACTTTTAATCATGTTATTAACTCCTGTAATCATTCCAGTATTCCTTAGCCTTGCGAATGTCTTGCTCTTGAGTGCTTTTATCTCCACCTATCAGCAAAAGTACAATTGTTTCTCCAACTTTTCCAAAATAAATCCGATAGCCAGGGCCATAATTTATCCTCAACTCACAGACCCCCTCTCCCACCGAGGGAGCATCCCCTAAATTACCATTTCCAACTCGCTCAAGCCGTTTTTCAATCCTAAGTATAGCGTTGAAATCCCGCAGCGAATCAAACCACTCATCAAAAGGTACTCGGCCATCGGCGATAACATAACGCTTAATTTCCTTTGGTGTTACTTCCATAACTTAGATTATAGATGCTGAATACTCCCCTCGTAAACCTGCAATGTTAAACATTACCAACCTCCGCCAATTCAGCACCTGGATCAATATTTTCCCCTTCTCCTTCCAAATGCACTGTGAGGTAAGCAGCAGCGTGTATCTTATCTTTAAGAGCTTCAATCAGATCATCCTAATAGCTATCACTCGTAGGCATTTTCACGTTGTTCATAATCTATCCAATACTCCTTGGCTTTGCGGATATCTCGATCTTGAGTGCCCTTATCCCCACCACAGAGGAGAAGCACTATCGTTGCTCCTATTTGTGCAAAATACACCCGATAGCCAGGGCAATAATCAATTTTTAATTCGCAGACTCCTTCTCCTACAGACCTAAAGTTTCCCAAATTGCCTAAGCAAACGAGGTCAAGTCTTTGCTCGATCTTTGACGATCGCACCCAAATCGCCAAGGGAACTAAGCCATTCTGCAAAAAGATTTCTGCCGTCGGCTGTAACATAGCGCTGAATGACCCTCAGTGGTACTGTCATGCTTTTATCCTAACCGCTGAGTAATCCAAATAATACAGCCGCCCTACACACCCCTTGACCACATAAGCTATAATTGTTAAGAAATCTTTAGTTAACGCTCTGAACGTCCCAGACGCAATTTATGAGTCTTCCCATTCGCAACATAGCTATCATCGCCCACGTAGATCACGGCAAAACTACCCTTGTAGACGCTCTACTCCGACAATCCGGCATCTTCCGTGAAGGGGAAGAAATTCCAGATTGCGTCATGGACTCCAATGACATCGAGCGGGAACGCGGTATCACCATCCTTTCCAAAAATACGGCCGTTACCTACAAAGAAACTCTGATTAATATCGTTGATACCCCCGGACACGCTGACTTTGGTGGCGAAGTTGAGCGAGTGCTCGGTATGGTAGACGGTTGTTTATTGATTGTAGATGCCAACGAAGGGCCGATGCCACAAACCCGATTTGTGCTCAAAAAAGCCTTAGAAAAAGGACTGCGACCGATTGTTTTTGTCAACAAAATTGACCGCGAACGAGCTGACCCCCACAAAGCAGTTGATAAAGTTTTAGATTTATTTCTTGAACTAGGTGCAGATGACGATCAGTGTGAATTTCCCTACTTATTCGGTTCCGGTTTAACGGGTTACGCTAAAAAACACCTTGAAGATGAAGGTGTGGACATGAAACCGCTATTTGAAGAAATTTTAGACCATGTTCCGCCACCCGTTGGCGACCCTGAAAAACCGCTACAATTACAAGTCACTACTTTGGATTATTCCGAATATGTAGGGCGAATTGTGATCGGCCGCATCCACAACGGTACAATTAAAATCGGTCAGCAAGCGGCTTTAATCACAGAAAGCGGTGCAATTATCAAATCCAAAATTACAAAACTGATGGGATTTGACGGTCTGAAGCGGATTGATATTCCAGAATCTTCTGCGGGTAATATTGTCGCAGTGGCCGGTTTTGCCGAGGCGAATATTGGGGAAACGATTACTTGTCCCAACGATCCGCAAGCTTTACCCTTGATTAAGGTTGACGAACCGACCTTACAGATGACATTTTCGGTGAACGATTCACCATTTGCGGGTCAGGAAGGGAAGCTGGTGACATCCCGGCAAGTGCGCGATCGCTTAATGCGAGAATTAGAAACTAACGTTGCTTTGCGCGTAGAAGAAACCGACTCTCCCGACAAATTCTTAGTATCGGGACGCGGCGAATTGCACCTGGGTATTTTAATTGAAAATATGCGCCGCGAGGGTTACGAGTTCCAAGTTTCTCAACCGCAAGTAATCTACCGCGAAGTCGGTGGTCGTCCTTGCGAACCCTTCGAGTGTTTGGTCTTAGACGTTCCCGAAGAAGCTGTGGGTGGTTGTATCGAACGTCTCGGCCAACGCAAGGGAGAAATGCAGGATATGCACGTTGGTGGAAATGGCCGCACTCAAATAGAATTTTCAATTCCCGCACGCGGTTTGATTGGGTTCCGAGGCGAGTTTATGCGTTTGACTCGCGGCGCTGGAATTATGAATCATAGTTTCCTTGATTATCGCCCCCTTGGTGGTGAAATTGCAGCCCGTCGCAATGGGGTTTTGATTTCTTTTGAAGAGGGAATCGCCACTTATTATTCATTGCAAAATGCTGAAGATCGCGGCGTGTTTTTCATCACTCCCGGAACCAAGGTTTATCGGGGGATGATTATTGGTGAAAATAATCGCGGTGAAGATTTAGAACTCAATATTTGCAAGTCGAAGCAGTTAACGAATCACCGGGCCTCTGGGGGTGAGGAATTAGTACAATTGCAAGCACCTGTAGATATGAGTTTGGAACGTGCTTTGGAGTATATTGGGCCCGATGAGTTGGTGGAGGTAACGCCTCAGTCAATTCGCTTGCGGAAGCTGAGTAAGAAGTTGGTGAAGCGTTAAAATTTAAGGGTGGGTAATTCCCACCCTTTGTTTTCTGGGTAAAAGAGTGTGGCGGAAGTTATAAAATTTATAGATACTATAACTGAGCTTGTAATCGCTCTCCAGCATCAGATATTATAAGAGCTGTGAATCGCTCGAAAATTTTTAATTATAGCTATGTGCGATGCGTGAAAAGATAAATATATTATCTAACGATAGCATGATAATAACACTAAAAGCTAACTTAGTTCGGTGAGTGGGGAAATATTAAAGAGTAGGCGCGATCGCCATCTCTCCTAATCCCAATAATATGTTTTAATAAATACTTACAGAAAACTTAAACCAGAGCATCCATGAGCCCTAAAACAATAGCAGTTATCAATTTTAAAGGTGGTGTAGGAAAAACCACAGTCAGTTGGTGTCTAGGAAAAGTGCTTTCCGAAGAAACAAACTGGCAAACTTTAATGTTTGACCTAGATCCACAAATGTCATTAACTGAAGCCATCGGACTAAATGAAAATACAGGTCATTTAGATGACAAATTTGGCAAGTGGTACGAAAGATCTATTAAATATCGCCAAACCATTTATGATGCTCTAGAGGTCTTTAAAAAAGCTGGACAAAATTTTAAATTTCCCGTCGGGGTTGATACCATATACGAAATTGATGAGCAGCTACATTTTATCCCTTCAGTTGAAGAATTGTACTGGCTAGAGCTTGAGGGATTTGAGGCAAAAAATGTTAAAGACTTCATCCGCCGATTTGTTGGTAAAATTGTTAATTCTTCCCATTTACCAAATTATGACTTTATCCTTTTTGACTGTTCTCCTTCCTTTAACCTACTTTCCTACAGCGTACTCTCCTGCTGCGACTTGGTATTAATTCCTGTAAATCCTGATTATTTTGGTTCCAGAGGATTGAGCTTACTTCTCAACTCTCTCAAAAGAAGAATCGAACCTTTTCCTTTTCCCAAAATAGCTGTATTTATGAATAAAGCCAAAACCTACGGAGGTCTTCTGACAAATGAAGTACAATTTTACATGAGAGAGGATAAGAGGATTTGCGCTGAAGCAGCCGCAGAGAATAACATACCAATTAAGTTTTTGGAATCTACTATTCGAGAAACTGTGGGAATTAAACGGGCAATAAATGAAGGAGAATTACCCGCAGACATAGTAGCAGACTTTGACGAATTGTGGCGCGAATGTGCGGAGTACCTGAAATGAAGAAAGAAGAACTATTTCAGAATGATGACGAAGAGATTGTAGAGCTAACTGACGAAATTACTGAACTTAAAGCAATAATGCGAGAAGTTTCTAGAAAATTGACTCGGATTGAAACTAAGGTGAAGCGTGGATTAAATTCTGCCCCAAAAAACTCGGAATCCAAAGTATCTCAACTCACTTCAAATGCTAACGAATCTCAGAATTTATCTCCTGAACAAGTATTAGAAGTTTATGAAGAACTCCGTTTAAAAGCTAAAGACGGAAATGAGGAAGCAGTGAAGCAGAAATTGTCGGATATGAACTTAAACGATCTTAACCTTCTCTGCTGGGAATTAGGTGCATCTGTGAGAGGGAAAACTCACTCACGGAAAAAAATGCTTGATGCTATTCTTGGCAGAATCAAACAGAGTTTGATGCTTTCACGGCATATTGACCGCAAGATGCTATAGCTAGGGATTAGGGGCTAGGGGAAGAAGGGAATAGAATGAATGGTTTTAGGAATTCATAACGTCCTAACTGCTAAGACGATTGCTATATACAGGACTTACGCACCCAACTAAAGAAACCGGGTTTTTTACAAAAATACTTCGCCTGCACCCACAGATTCTCTCAAAAACCCGGTTTCTGGGACGACCTGCATAAGTCCTGTATATAAAGTTTTCAACACTTAAATTGGAGAGCTTTCTATAATTTTTTTCTCTTTAAGCTGTTGGCCTCTTGATAAATTTTTTAGCACGAGTTTTTGATATTTTTCAGCTTCTAGTTGCTGCTCAATTTTGGGTAACTTAAAGACCACTCCTGCCAACATCCAGTAATAAACCGTTACTGGATCGACATCTAAAGGATAGTATTGAGGATTGATGCTAATAAAGCCAATAAATACCCAAAAACTAGCCCCGTAAATTCGCAAACTTCGGTCTCGCACAGAGCGGTAAGCTTTGAAAGTTAGGAAAGTTAAGTGTAAAAACATCACCTGAAATGCAATTGCACCAGGATAGCCAAGTTCGTATATCAGCTTGGGTTGGTAGGTTTCAATTAACTGTGTAGCACCTAAAAAACGGGTGGAATTGGTAGCTTTACCCAACCCGATACCTAATAAATGTCCGTCAATAAAATTATGGCTTTGCTGAAATTGATTAAATAGAAATTGTTGAGGTGGTGCAGCATTCCAACGACTGACAAAACTCTCCCACCTTTGTTCAACTATTTGTGGGTTAGTGGCAGCACCTATACAGAGGAGAATGGTTAAACCTACGCCAATCGGAATAAACCGCTTAAAGTTAACCAATTCACCTGTAAGAATTAGTAGAATCACAATAGCAACCGGAACAACAATTAAGGCAGCTCTTTGACCAGAAATAACAGCATTTATAAACACTAATGCCATACCTCCTAAACCCATCATCCGCCACCACAAGGAAGGATCGCTAAAGGCAGAAGCGAAAGTTAAAAAGGCATTAGCAATTAAAAACCACGCCCACTGCCAAGGTGCTACAAACGTCCCAGGTAGGCGAATCATGTTTACCTCTGGACTAAATACAAGCGAGCCTCCCACAAAACACTTGGCAGTTAAAGTTGCTTTAAATAACAGCTCTCCCGTCAGTCCTCTAGTGCCTGGACATTTCCCACTTGTTAACATAAAATATTGAATAAAACCGAGAGTACAACAAGCGATTGCCAGCAGCAAGTGCATCCGGGTAAAAAATAACAAATCCTGTTTATTACGAATTAGATAATACATACAAGGAATTAGTGCCGAGTATCCGAGCAGCACTTTCAATCCTAGAATTCCTTGTAATATAGGTTTGTCACGTCCAGGGTTAAGCTGCAATCCTCCATTAGCGAAAATTAGAGTCAAGAATGCAAAACCCAAGACAATACTAAAAGTGGGAATCAAATTTTTAGGAATTAAAAAAGGTAGCCTTTTCTTTTTGCAATTTTGAATCAGTGCAATTAGAGCTGGGATGTAAAAAGCATCTTTAGCTATTTGGAAAATTGCATTGCCACCACCGATCCAGTAAGTAACTGTACCACTGAAAGGTAAGTAGATGAAAAAAGCCCAAAGAGCTTGACGAGGATATTTATAGGAAAGCATTAAAATTGCCGCACCGCCACCCCCAGCAATAGCTATTTTAACCTTACCTAGTAATAAGAAAATCATCCCAATTACTGCACCAATCGAGCCAAAAGTAGCGAACGCTTTTATGGCTTCTTGCTTTTGGCGTGCTGCTTTGCGCTTTTGTACAGCTAGTGCCTTCTTGGTGAGTTTTGGGGTTTTAGTAATGCTTGGCTTCTGTTTCGATTTCTTGGATTTGCGCTTACTTTTCAACATTACTCAATCAGGTTAACAGTTAACGGTTAACGGTTAACAGTTAACTGTTAACTATTAACTGTTAATCAATTCGCAAATTAAAAGGCAAACGAGTATAAATGCCATGAGGGTCATTCATAGATCTTAAAATCACCAGTTCATCCTGAAATTTATTAAACTCTGCCGTCAGAGGATCGAGCCTTGTATCTGGTTTAGAAATGCGGACTCCTGACAATCTTTCCAAAATTCGTTCCTCTAAACTGCGGCGTTTAGGGTACTCTTCTAAGTGCCAATTATCTCCTAACTTAGCCTGCTTTGCGGCTGCTTGAATCGCGTTTTCTATACCTCCGATTTCATCGACTAAACCCAATTGCTTCGCCGCCAAACCCGACCAAACTCGCCCTTGAGCAATTTCTTGTACTTTGGTCAAGGGGAGCTTACGGGACTCTGCTACTTTCTGGGTAAATCGGTCATAAATTCGATCGACTACTCTCTGTATATTGGCTAATTCTTGAGGAGTTTTGGGGCGGGAAATCGTTTCTGAATCGGCATAGCGACCAGTCTTTACACTATCCCAAGAAATGCCATTGTTATTTGCTAGCTTTTGGGCATTCATCAGCAAACCAAAAACGCCAATAGAACCCGTAATTGTATTGGGTTCGGCAAAAATTCGGTTGGCATTCATCGAGATCCAATAACCGCCGGAAGCTGCTAAGTTACCCATTGAAACTATTACTGGTTTCTTCTTGCGGGTGAGCACTACTTCTCGGCCAATTACTTCAGAGGCGGTGGCGCTACCACCGGGACTGTTGACGCGCAGGACTACTGCTTTAACGTTTTCATTTTCTCGCAGTTCTCGCAGTTCTTTAGCAATGCGATCGCCTCCTACTTGAGTTTGGCTGCCTTCGCCGTCAACGATGTCACCTTCAGCATAGATCACTGCAATTTGTTTCTTATCGTCAGCACGAGCATTTTTGGTTTTGTTTTCACCAATTTTAGTATAGTTTTTCAGGGTGATTTGCTTGAAAGATTTATCCTCCCGATCTACTCCTGTGAGTTTCTTGAGTTCTGCAACTATTTCATCAAAGTAAGCGACTTTATCAATCAGTTTGCTGTTGAGAGCTTCATCTGCCATTAAGGTGCCGCGATTATCTGCGATCGCTTGTAATTGCGTTGTTTTTAATTTCCGGTTCTGTGCAACTGTATTCAGAAATTCGCTCCAAATATCTCCCAACCATTTTTCTGTTTGTTGCCGATTTTCTGGGCTCATTTTTTTGAGCAAAAATGGTTCTACGGCTGACTTATATTTGCCCACACGGGTAACTTGTACGCCGATGCCAAATTTTTCCAGCGCACCTGATAAAAACATCTGTTCGCTGCTAAAACCGTTGATTTCTACACCCCCAAGAGGGTTGACAGCAATCGTGTTCGCAACTGAACCGAGATAATATTCCCGTTCTGTCCAGTCCATATCATAGGCAAAAATGGGTTTTTTTGACTTTTGGAAATTCTGGAGAGCCAAGCGTATTTCCTGGAGGTTTGCCCAGCCTGTACTACCGCTATCGGCACTACCTTGAAGATATAGTCCGACAATTTTTGGATCTTTTTTAGCTGTTTCTAAAGCATCTAAAACGCTTCGGAGAGTCATACTGTCTGAGCGGTCGTCAGAGAGCGCTTCTCCGATGGTAGTGTTAGGTTTGGAGTCAGTAATGTTTAGTGAAAGGTCTAAAACAATTACAGATTTGTCTTTAACTTGTGGCCCTGATTCTTTGGAGGCAGCAGCAACTATCAAAATCACCAGTCCCCCAAATCCTAGAGTGAAAATAAGGCCAAGTCCTAGCAGGTTTCCAAGTAAGCTAGCAAAGGTATATTTTAGAAAATCTTTCATTGTTATTGGTTAGTGGTGATTGGTTAGTGGTTAACAGTTAACAGTTAATAGTTAACAGTTAATAGTTAACAGTTAATAGTTGACAGAACTCCAGAATTTTTTAGATCGTGGAGGTTAGAACTACCTGTACAGAATAGAACTGTGGCGATCTCTGCGATTAAAATTTCAACTAGCTCGTTAACGGCTGCTTCTGATTCGGCTGCTGCTTGTAGTAGAGGCCATGCTAGTCCAGCTATGTCGGCTCCCAGCGCGATCGCTTTTGCTACATCTAACCCATTTCGCAATCCTCCAGAGGCAATTAGCGGGACTTTTGGCGCTGCGGTGCGGACGTTAACAATGCACTCGGCGGTTGGTACTCCCCAGTCCGCAAATGTGGTGCCTAGCCTGCGCTGTTTAGCATTTTTTGCCCGTTCTCCTTCTATTTTTGCCCAAGAAGTGCCACCAGCTCCCGCAACGTCAATCGCACTTACACCAGCTTCGAGTAATTTCATTGCCATTACTCCAGAAATGCCATTGCCGACTTCTTTAGCAATCACTGGTACTGGCAATTTATAGCATAATTTAGAAATTTTATCAAGCAATCCTTTAAAGTTAGTATCGCCTTCAGTTTGAATGCACTCTTGCAAGGGATTGAGATGCAGAATCAAAGCATCTGCTTCTAAAAAATCGATCGCTTGTTGGCATTGTTCTAGACCGTAGTTATAGTTTAGCTGCACGGCTCCGATATTAGCAAATAAAAGAATATCAGGAGCTCTCTGCCGCACGGTAAAAGTATCAGCTAATTCCGGCTTTTCTAAAGCTACGCGCTGAGAACCAACACCCATTGCAATTTTATAATGTTGGGCAACATCTGCTAAGCGATAATTAATTGTCTGGGCTAATTCAGTGCCGCCAGTCATAGAAGAAATTAGTAGGGGTGCAGCAATTTTTTTGCCGAGGAATTTTGTACTTAAATCAATCTCACTTAAACTTAATTCTGGCAAGCAACAATGAGTAAAACGGTAGCGTTCTAGTCCATTAGTAGTTTGATGAAACTGTACATCTTCTTCGAGGCAAATACGGATGTGTTCTGCTTTGCGAGTTTGGGTTTGTGCTGGGGGCGTTAATGGTATCACGTTTGTTAGTTTTGAATTTGGTAGGTATCAATAAATGGGAGTGGGGAGATAAATCTTGTATAATTTAAGTAATCTCATTCCAGAGTTTAGCTGGAACAAAGCGAGTTAAGTGTCTAACATTTGTAGTAGCGATAACGGTATTTTCACCTTTATTGCTAATAGTGAAAGCCTGTGCTGCTAAAATTACATCTGCATCCAGAGCTTGATTGTTTGCTGTTGGTTGACCTTGTTTTCTTGCATCTGCCCAGAATTCAGCAGCTTTCAACATTACTTCTCTGGTAATAGGAGTATAGCCAATTTGATCTATGAGGTTATCGAGGCGTTGAAGTCCCCTGATTTTGTTAGCGCGCAGCAATTCACGCCGCACCTCATAATCGGCAATTTCAGGGACAAGAACTCGGTAGTTAGTTGAGATCAGCGATTGTAGCCATTGCTTACATTCAAAAGCCTGTGATGACCCGCTGGGATTCGTCACAAGTCCCAAGGGGCCGGAGTCAAGTAAAACTGTTTTCATGGAAAGAGTTTTCTGTAAGATGAGCGATCTTCGTCAATTACTTTCATTAAATATTCTAAGGTTTCACGTTGCTCTTGAGCTTCTTCTTCATCAACGTTACACCATTCATCCAGCATATCAATAGTCTTCTGTACTTGTTCGGGAGTTAGAGGTTCTAGTGACGATATAGCTTTGGCTTGAATCTGTTGTTCTATCTGCTGTGAAGTCATGCTGTTTAACTCTAGGTTGTTTAGGTACGGAGACTATTGTAACTCTTTTTTACTCCGCTAGTGCGATCGCACTTCTTACTATAGCCTATTGATATCAACTAATACACTTTAAATCGAGCGCAAATTTCATCAGGCATGAGCTGGGATTACTAATTAGTATTTTAAGCTAATTTATATTAATATTTCGAGAGCAATTAGCATCCTCACAGCCACTTGCGATCGCACCTACCTTTGCTGTCCCTCAATTTCTAAGTATTTTTACTCAGTCTTAAATATTTTGTTCAAAGACAGCAAGTGTGATACAATGCTAAAACTCAGTCGGTTCTAGCGGGGAGCAGCCGCTAGAGGTAACGGGGAAAGTTCGGTGCAAATCCAACGCTGTCCCGCAACTGTAAAGGAGAAATCACCCAAATCTCCTAGCCAGAATGCCCACCACTGTTTTAATTGTCCTACATTCATCAGCGAGGTACATGATGACTACACAATCACTTCTTTCAGTTCAGCAACAGACAGCAAACTTTGCTCTATCTAAACCAGTACAAGCGACACTCTATATCTCGCTCTGTGCTTTAACACTCTGGACAATTTACTTCACAACCCATCCAGCAGTTCACAACAAAGTACATTCTCTACGTCATCATACTTTGATGGTTAGTTGCCATTAAAGCTGTCAGAAATAGCCATCAGCTTTAATAGTAACAAACCAAAACTCAAATGTCAAAATTCAAGTTAATGCCGCTCATCATAATTTTTGTGATGAGCATTACTGTCTATGGTTGGGTAGGGTTTTCACAAGTAACAAAACCAACAGTCCGACTGAGCGCAGAGCCGCCTCTAAGTCAAATTGTACCATTTGAGGCAGAAGCTACCGCGCCTCAGTCACCCGTGAAATTGACACTGCAAGCAGTAGATGAAGCAGGTAAACCTTTAGAAAATGCCCAAATTCACTTAACCATCCTCACTCCCCCAAAAAATCCCTGGTTTACCACAGATTTCCCGATTGTTGAAGGAACAAAGTTACTCGATATTAATGCTAACGCTCCTAAAGGTGAGTTGCAAATTCAACAAATGCTGCCAATTCGAGGTACTTATCAACTGTTGGTAAATGTTACTCCAATTGTGGCTAATGCCTTTGCTCCCATCCAGCAAACTCTGACTTTATCCGTTCCTGAAAATTGGTTAAAATATCGTAACTTTAGCATCCTAGCAGCAATTTTACTCCTGGTTGGGTTAGCAGGAGGTTGGATTATAGGAGGGGATCAAAAAATTCAGCCGGGAGAAATTGCTCCCCAACGAGTGAGACTGTTGTTGAGCGCAGCAATCGTTGTCGCGATCGCATCGCTATTATACCTCAACATCAGCGCTGAGATCGCACAATCTCATATGTCCATGCCTGCCTCCCATATCTCTCATCATCAAGCTAAACCTGATAGCTCAGGAATTGTCCAATCTGAGGGATTTAAAGCGCAATTATCTAGCGATCTTAGCGCCACCGTCGGCCAACCGGCCAACTTCCAACTGCAAGTAATCGACACCCAAATAAACCAACCTGCCACAGACGTAAAATTCAATATCAAAGCAACTCAGCTAGAAGATCGATGGATTACCTTTGCTTACCAAGGCTTTCCAGATGCTAGCGGAAAACTAGCTTGGAAACAACAATTTTTTGACGGAGCCCCCCACCAAATAGAAGTAGAAATTTCTCCCCAACCTAATGCCAAACGCCAATTCCAACCCTTCCTAGTTTCCCAAGAAATAGGAGTAGAAGGAATAGCACCACCTTTACTGGTGCGATTAATTGTTCTCGGCTACTTCACCAGCATTATCTTAATTGGTTTAATGCTAGGTATCTGGCTGCAACGCCGTCGGTTTTCGCTTCCCACGTCGGCAAATCGTTAGAATTATTGCCCCAATATCAGGGTGGAATTAGATTAAATTCTCAGGATGATTCATTGATGAAAACTCAACATACTCTCTTTGTTTGTACAACCTGCTCCAGCATTTGGAAAGATGGAAAACGAGAAGGTAAAAGCGGCGGCGAATACCTATTAGAACAAGTCTCGCACTTAGCAAAAAATTGGGAATTGCGAGATGATTTCCAGATTCAAGAAGTCAACTGTATGAGTGCTTGTAATCGTTCTTGTGCCGTTTCTTTTGCCGCTTCTGGGAAATACACTTATCTCTTCGGTGACTTACCCGCCAACGAAGGTGAAAGTGCCGCCGCAGTGCTAGAATGTGCTAGCCAATACTATGCCAAAGCTGATGGTTTATTGCCTTGGTCGGAGCGACCAGAACCGCTAAAAAAAGGCATCGTTGCCCGGATTCCACCGCTACCAAATTAATCCATAACGCCGCCC
>NZ_JAQMUA010000436.1:0-4978 GCF_028330895.1 Kamptonema animale CS-326
CCCCTAGTTATTGCTGAATGGGAATTTCGATCGCAAACTCAGTTCCCTGACCAAGAGTAGAGGAACACTTCAATTTTCCGCGATGTTTTTCGGTAATAATTTGATAGCTGATCGACATCCCCATGCCAGTGCCTTTCCCAATCGCCTTAGTTGTGAAAAACGGATTAAATATCCTTTGTTGAATATCTTCGGGAATGCCAGGGCCGTTATCTGCGATCGCAATCTGCACCCATTGGTCAGCAGTTACAGAAGTTCTAATTTTAATTCGACCAGGATTTGCCTGAACTTCCTCAAACGTTCGATTGGCATTCCCCTCTTCGATTGCATCGATCGCATTGGTGAGAATATTCATAAACACTTGATTGAGTTGTCCGGCGTAACATTCCACCAAAGGTAAAGTGCCATAATCTTTGATCGTCTCAATTTCTGGTCGTCCTGATTGCCCTTTGAGACGATGTTGCAAAATCATGAGAGTGCTGTCAATACCTTCATGAATATCCACTGCCTTAATATCAGCTTCGTCCTTACGCGAAAAGTTACGCAATGAGAGTACAATCTGCCGAATGCGATCAGTACCTATCCGCATAGAAGACAAAATGCGGGGTAAGTCTTCTTGCAAGAAATCCAGATCGATTTCCTCGGCTACAGTTTGAATTTCTGGAGTCGGTTGAGGATATTGCTGTTGATAAAGCTGCACAAAATATAATAAACTTTGAATGTAATCTTCAGCATGAGTGAGATTGCCATGAATGAAGTTAACCGGATTGTTAATTTCATGGGCAACTCCGGCAACTAATTCCCCCAGACTAGACATTTTTTCACTCTGAATCACCTGTGCTTGAGTGCTATGTAATTCACTTAACGCCTTTTTAAGTTCAACAGTGCGTGCTTCCACCCGATTTTCTAGTTCTTCATTACTTTTTTCTAACGCCGTAAACGATTCACCCACTTGTTTCGCCATGTAATTAAAGGATTGGGCAAGTGTGTTTAGTTCTTTAATTCCGCTATCTTCTACAGCCTGATCTAAGTTACCAGATGCGATTGCCTTACTTGCCTGATTTAGACGGAGAATCGGATGCACAACCCAGCGGGACGTGAAAATACCCATCACAGATGCGACTCCTAATGCCCCTAAACAGAGAAAGATAGTGAGGCGATTATTGGCGTTAATCTCTGCCATAAATTCGCTTTCTGGCACGCTCACTACTACTAACCAATCCAATCCATATTTGTCGCGCCAAGGGGTGATATGAAGATAATAAGGCTCTTCCTTTAAATCAAACTTAAGTTGTTTAGCTTCGGTAATGTTCTGGAAATTTTTAAAGCGTTGCTGGAGTTGTTTGGCAATTCCCTGCACTAGGGGATTGGCACTTTCTATTGCCTTCAAACGCTGGATCTCGTCCTTAACGAGGACAAAGGGCTGCTCTTTCGCAGAATTGGCAATTAACATCCCATTCCGTTCAAGAATGAAAACCTGTCCAGACTGACTGACTTTCATACTTCGCAAGAAATCGCTCAGTTTTAACAGGTGAATGTCTGCTCCGACTATTCCTAACAATCGATTTTGTGCGTCATAGATAGGACGACCCGCCGAAGCAACGATAAAGGGATAATTGGGATAATTCCAGGTATAAATCCGCGACCAAATAGGTTTACCTGCTTTCACAGGTTCCGTATACCAGGGCATGGTGAAGTTGTCCCAATCAGTAATAGTAATCATTTTGGTGCGATTACCCTGGTCATCGGTGGCGTAGGTGTAGCAATTGTTTGGAAGCTTGGCAGTCCAATCATCAATCACCACGGTTTTGCCATCGTAACTACCAGCTCCTGCCCCTTCACCCGTCGTTAGTCCGATGCCGATGTAAGTCAGGTCATAGGCCTGCATCTGATGCCAGAAATACTTTCCGACTGTTTTGCGATCGCGCACATCCAGCAATCCCATCCGAATCGCATCGGCATTTATCTGGCTCACTTTATGCGGGATAGATAAATAATAATCCAGATGTTGATTTACCATACTATTGGTTCGTTCCATCAGTTGGTTTGCTAGCTCATTTACAGCTTTCTGACCATTTCTGAAGGACAAATATCCAACTAAACTCACCGCTCCAAAGATTTGCAAAACGAATGGAATAATCAGAACAAGCTGTAAGGGTACTGCTTGAACTTTGCTGGAGGATCGCGTCTTCATCTTCGGAATTTACTTTGACCTTGTTCCTATTTACTGCGATTCCAGATATTGGAGGAAATCGAGCAACTGTTCTTTATTTAACTGATGCCGTGCGATTTTTCCGTAAGCTTGGTTAAGATGATCCCGGCCTTTTTTCTTATCCCAACGCAAGCGAGTAATTTCCTCAGTAGTTTTGCTGAAAATTTCTAGATAGTCTAAGAAATCTAGGAGTTCATGCCGAGGTAAAATACCCTGTGAAAACTTGCCGTAAGCCTCAAGCAAATACTCCGATTCTTGTTCTTTGCTCCACTTCAGGCGCTTGAGGAGTACGTCAATTTGCGCGATCGTATCGGAATTATCCTCTATGGTCTCGCTCGGCGGACTCATTTCCAGAGGTATCCCACTTTGAATGTCTGTAGATAGCGGTTCCACTTCCCCTATATTGAGGCTGCTGTCAGTCGGAGGGGAAAACGACGTTTCAGTTTTGCCGCCTGTTGGCGAGGGTATTGACGCTATCTCCTGACTTTGGGAAGAAACCCCATAACTAGAGGAAAGCCAAGCATCAGAGTCTAATTGCTTCGGTGCAGGGGGGACGCTTGGAGCCTGGGGAGGAAGTGGCGATCGCACGGGTTCAGGAGGCGACGAAGATGTAGAGTCATTTATCGGAGTTTTGGTATTGACAAAACTACTTTGAGATGAAGGAATAACCTTTTCAGTAGTAACAGGAAGATCTCGCTGGGGAACTTGCGGTACAACCTCTCCAGGGAAAGTTGACATTACATCTTCCCTAACGTCGTCTCGGTTGTTTCCTGTGTACAGCCTGACAACTGGTTCAGTTTCCAGAGAAGTTGACTGAGACATGGGGGTATTAAGATCGAGCATAGAGAGCGATCGCTTCCAGCTTTGATCCTCTGCCAACTCAACACTATCACCAGCAGACATCGCCGTAGCCAGAGTTTTTCCATCTACCTGAATCAGAGTGCGAACGACAAATTTACCGTGATAAATTGTCACCAACTCTGAGATTAACTGACCTGTCGGATAAAGAGCGTGAAATTTAGCAAACATAAGCTTTTGGCCCGAAAACCAGTGAGGGCTGCTCACCTAAGTGTAATACAGCCGCTTGAGAAATTCAGGACTTAGGCAGTTTTGAACGTATTTCTGTGATGGCGTTGGCGAAGCCTGCGCGTAGCGCTTGACTAGGCGCAAGCAATCCCCACCCACCCTACACGGTGAAAGTGCGTAAGTCCTAAAAATTTATGTAGCGATCGCGAACTATCTCAAAATTATGCACCCGTAACGCCACCCTCTCGGCGCTGAAAGAACCGCCCAGAGGGCGGCGTTACGATAAGATAACACTAATAAATCCAATTCAGGATTGCCCTTCACCAAGGAATTCAAAATATCATGTCATTAGCCCCATTCTCCCCAGAAGAAATCGCCGCTGAAGGTCTAAAACCTGAAGAATACGAAGAAATTGTCAAACGCCTAAATCGCCATCCCAACAAGGCTGAATTAGGAATGTTTGGCGTGATGTGGTCAGAACATTGCTGCTATAAAAATTCGCGGCCGCTACTCAAACAATTTCCCACCACAGGCGATCGCATTCTCGTCGGCCCCGGAGAAAATGCCGGCGTTATAGACTTAGGTAATGGCATCCAACTCGCCTTTAAAATCGAATCCCACAATCACCCTTCAGCAGTAGAACCATTCCAAGGTGCAGCCACCGGAGTCGGGGGAATTTTGCGAGATATATTCACAATGGGGGCGCGTCCCATTGCTGTATTAAACTCCCTCCGTTTTGGTTCCTTAGATGATGCTAAAACTCGGCGATTATTCACAGGTGTAGTATCAGGAATTTCCCATTATGGTAATTGCATTGGCGTTCCCACCGTCGGCGGCGAAATTTACTTCGATCGCGCCTATTCTGGCAACCCCTTAGTTAACGTCATGGCCCTGGGGTTAATGGAAACACCAGAAATAGTTAAATCCGGTGCATCTGGCATTGGTAATCCAGTGCTTTATGTTGGTTCAACTACTGGCAGAGATGGCATGGGCGGCGCAAGTTTCGCCAGTGCAGAATTAACCGATAAATCAGTTGACGATCGCCCCGCCGTGCAAGTAGGAGATCCCTTCTTAGAAAAATCATTAGTTGAAGCTTGCTTAGAAGCATTTAAAACAGGTGCAGTAGTGGCAGCACAAGATATGGGTGCAGCAGGAATCACTTGTTCTACATCAGAAATGGCAGCCAAAGGTGGGGTTGGAATTGAATTTGATTTAGATAAAATCCCAGTTCGAGAAACCGGGATGGTTCCCTATGAATATCTCCTTTCCGAATCACAAGAACGGATGTTATTTGTGGCTCACAAAGGGCGCGAACAAGAGTTAATTGATATTTTTCACCGCTGGGGACTCCAAGCCGTCATCGCTGGTCAAGTCATTGCCGAACCAATCGTGCGAATTTTATTTAAGGGAGAAATTGCCGCCGAAATTCCCGCAACTGCTTTAGCAGATAACACGCCCATTTATCACCATAAATTGTTGACAGAATTGCCGGAATATGTAAAGAAAGCTTGGGAATGGTCAGCTAATTCTTTGCCTCCTTGTACAATTAATGGTATTGAAATTGCCGAAGAGTTTCAAACTTGGAATGAAATTTTATTGACACTACTAGATACGCCGACGATTGCTTCTAAAAGTTGGGTTTATCGACAGTACGACCATCAAGTACAAAATAACACCGTGATGCTTCCTGGTGCCGCCGATGCAGCGATTATCCGATTGCGCCCGTTGGAACCCCCCCAACCC
>NZ_JAQMUA010000437.1:0-6126 GCF_028330895.1 Kamptonema animale CS-326
CATAAGGCAGTCTGTTAAGCTCAGTTTTTTTAAGCTTAACCTAAAGAGTGTCTTTTTTTCTGCCTTTGAGATTCAAATTTTACTTACTTTTTTGTGGACGGGCGATCGCGTCTCTACTCCAAAACTGTCCGGAGTATTGATGAAGGAGCGAATTTAAAATGACTAAATCTGTTAGTGAAGACTACCAAATCAGGACAATACTTAGCATCGCCGACAAAAATGGCTTCATTTTGGACGCAGACAACTTAAATATTAACAAATCCGGAATGGACTTCATAACTACGTTTGCTACTGCCAAAGAGGATAATAGCAAATGGGTATTGCGATTTCCCAGAAGACTTGATGTTCTTGAGCGTATGTATTATGAAAGAGAAGTTCTTGAACTGGTTAAAAGCCAAGTCGATGTGAGCGTTCCCGTCTGGAAAATTGTTTCGGATGAACTCGTTGCCTATCCGCTATTAAAGGGAATTCCTGCCGGAACCATAGATCCAGATATCGGCGATTATGTATGGTACATCGATCCGAAGTCTCCGCCTGCTGTATACATTTCTTCGGTGGCAAAAACACTGGCGCAACTCCACAGAACACACATTGAGGTAGTGAAACAATTCAGTATCCGAGTTCAAACAGTCGATCGAGTGCGGCAATCTATGGCAGAGAATATGGAGAAGACCAGAGAACTGCTTGGTGTTTCTGATAAACGCTGGGCACGTTGGCAGGACTGGATTGCCAATGATGCCTTGTGGCCTGGGCATTCGGCTTTGATTCACGGAGACTTTCACCCCGGTCATACGCTTGTGAACAAAGACGGAAATTTGATGGGACTAATCGATTGGACAGAAGCCGCAGTAAGCGATCCTGCCAAGGATTTCGTCTGTTTCTATGCCATCTTCGGCGAGCAAGTTCTCCAGGATGTGCTCGAGCATTACCAAACTGCTGGTGGGATCGTATGGTCTTATATGAAGGAACACATCATAGAACTCTGGAATGCTCATCCCGTGGAATACGCCTTATTCGCCTTGCTAACTGGAAAGGAAGAACATATAGCCGGGGCTCGATCCTCTTTAGCTTGGAGTGGATGATATTGGTTCAATATTTTTCGATCGCATCGTTCAAACGAAAAGCCCTAAATGAGCATTTATTAGACTTATTTATCACCATGTTTGGCTTGGACCCAACTTTGATTAAATTAAATCCAAACTACCGAAAACTCCTAGAATACGGCTCTCTCAGAGCCTGACTCTCCCAAAATATGTCCGAACTGTTGAAGGTTAAGTTCTTAAGAAAAAGTTGACAGACCTTAACGAATCTTTTGCTTCTCGAATAATTTCCTTCGCATTCATTGCCAAAAGTTGACCGTTTCGCTTTAGAATCCTTCCATCTACGATCGCGGTATCAACATTTGAGGGTTGAGCAGCTTCAACTAATAAATGTGCTGGATCTGTAAATACTCCTAAATTCAGGTTCTCGGTAGATACCATAATCAGATCGGCACGCTTACCAGGTTTAAGAGAGCCAACTTGATGATCGATTCCCAACGCTTGCGCTCCGTTAATAGTTGCAAATTCTAAGATTCGTCGTGGAGAGAAAGCAAACTCACTCTTGGCTTGAGCGTTACCAACATTTAGAATTACTTTCATGATTGCAAACATATCTGCATTTCCTGACAAGGCTGTTGTATCGATTCCAAGGCCGATCAACACGCCTGCTGAAAGCAGTTCTTGAATCGGAGGAAAGCCAAAACCAGTTCGCATTTCTGTGAAAGGGGTCAGGCTAACGGCTGCGTTACTTTTTGATAAGTGCCGCATTTCAATAGACGTTGCCACAGTCGCATGGACAATGAGTACATCTTTTGCAAGTAACCCGTCCTTATAGAGTTGATCGATTTCTCCAGCTTCATCCAGTGAGGAACTTGCGTGAACCGTAATTGGAAGCCCTATTTTCCGCGCTGTCTCCCAATCTTGGTGGTAGTTTTTGTAGATAGAAACCTCTCGCGGAGCAAACCCTAAAGATATCAAACCATACTGAGAATCTTTCATCTCACGATGCAGCCTCATGATGCTGTCAAAGTCAGTGGCTTCTTCTGACGCTTGATCTTTGTAGTACCCGTAAGAGAAACGCGCACGGATACCTGCATTAGCAATGGCGCGGATGGATGCCCTGGCATAATCGATCGTGCGGGCGTTGTGGTTAAAGTCGTGTATCGTTGTGATTCCTGAATAGAGTGCCTCAGCCGTTGCCAATTGCGCTGCGCGATACATATCTTCTGGCGTGTACCGCTTCCCCAAACGCTCCGTCATGGGAAAGTAGCCCTGTTCTCTGGTATCACCGGACATACTTCGCAGCAAGGCAGTCCACAGATGCCAGTGTGTATCAATAAGACCTGGCAAGACGATCATATTTTGTCCATCAATCGTTTCGGCTGTTGGAGCATCTAACTGAGTTCCGATCGCAACGATTTCACCATTCCGCAAATGGATATCCCCGGTCAGATCTCCAAGTGCTGAGTCCATTGTCATGATGTAAGCATTTCGGATGATTATCTCTTTGCGAGCGGGCAATCTTGCTACCGATTGTGCCGCCATGACTGGAGATGACCAAGCCTGGTGGGTTAGGCTAACGGTTCCTAAAGCTGCTGCCCCAGCTAAAAAACTACGTCTGTTTAATCTGCCTTGTTCTTTCATCTGCGATCGCTTCCTAATAATTCGTAGCACAACCTTCTCGAGGAAGTGAGCAAGACTATGGTTTGAGAGTGATGACTCAATCAACATTTTACAATACTCCCGACAGTTTTTGGAACGATATTAAAAGCCTTCTCACGGAAGAAAAACGCCCTCAACTATTCGCGGCTTTAGCGGAAGATTTACAACCAGTCTGTATTGCTCTCAAAAATCATTACATAGAAGAACGCCACTATCTAGCAGCGCAACCTATTGATGTTGACAGCACAATTCGACGAGAACTAGAGCGGCTTACCCAAGATTTGAGCGATATTGGGAGAGAATTTGAGGCGCATATCAAAGATGAAGTAAATGAGGTTGTAGGTGGCAATACTTCAGCGATGGAAGAGGATTTTAAAAAGCTTCAATCTCGAATCATTCACCGTTTAGATGAACTTATTGCGACTTTCTCTGTATTAGAGGTGAATAAACGTGCTGTTGCTAGCCATCCCCGCAATGCTGTTACTCCTTTATTAGGAATACTTGCAGAAGGATTCTATTACCTTGCTAATGAGCTAGAGGATGTATTGATAGCCGAATCAAAACAAGTAATTGATAATTATTTTCGGCGATTAATTGATACGATCGGTAAATCCCCATATCACCTCAAACTGGTTCCTTTACTTGGCAATGATGGCGGGATTGAAACATCTCTGGAACAGTTGAAAAAAGAGGTGACTCATGCAGTGTTGGGGGCGGCAAAAATAGAGTGCGATCGCTACGTGCGAGAAAACCCTAAATTTTACGAAGAACATACTTTTT
The DNA here is from genome assembly GCF_028330895.1 of Kamptonema animale CS-326. Classification (NCBI taxonomy): domain Bacteria; kingdom Bacillati; phylum Cyanobacteriota; class Cyanophyceae; order Oscillatoriales; family Microcoleaceae; genus Kamptonema; species Kamptonema animale. The sequence continues at coordinate 3,483 of NZ_JAQMUA010000437.1, forward strand.
CTATCTATCAACTTCGTCAAACTTTGCTACAAGCTTGTCAAGCTTATGATGCTAGCAGCATGGTAGAGGCACAACCTGCAATTCGTCAATTGTTAAAGCTTGACTTTCAGGACAAGGTAAAGAAAACTGCTACTAACACTTTCCGCCAATCTGTTAACAATGCTATTAAGACTCATTTGTTACCAATGGCAAAGCAAAAAGCTGATGAAATCTTGCAGCAATACGATGTAGCGCGTGCCAATTTAGAGCAAACTCTTGAAGAAGAGGCTAAGAGAAAAATCAAGGAAAATGAAGAACGTAAAAAGGATAATGAGGATAAGATTAAGGTTTATAATGAGGCAATTAAAAATATTAATAATTGCTTAGAAGCAATGCAACTCTATAGGAAAAATCTTCCTCTAATTAAGGAAAACGAATTTTCTTTAGAAGCGGTGCAGCTAAAATCTCAAGACATTAGTTAAGAAAACTCACGGAACAATTTATGAGTAAAACCCCTAGAATTCCCATTCCCCCTGAAGTAAAAAAGTATGTATTCGATCGCAACCAACACCAATGTCAAAGCTGCGGGAAAACCTTCCTAGAAGCACAACTTACCATCGATCATATCATTCCCCTAGCTCGCGGCGGTACTAATGATATCAGCAATTTGCATACACTATGCTTTACTTGCAATCAAAAAAAATCTGACAAATTAGATACTCGCTTTAAACGTCATTTTGATTTGTAGAGTAGGCTTAAGAATGTAGAGAGTTAAAGGCGATTGCTCTATTACCCAGGTGCTACAATTTATTATAACATCCCACTCCCTTTTGCCACTCCTTCACCTCTGGAATCAGCGGCTCCTTCTAACCACCCGTCAGGAGTGACGACGATTAAATTCGCATTTCCCCAAGGCGATCTTTCTTCTATCTGATGTCCTCTTCCCTGTAACTTCTGCAAGATTTCTCCAGACAAACTTTTACTTTCTACCATTAACCGATCGGGCAACCATTGATGATGAATACGCGGTGCAGATACGGCTGCACTGGCATCCATATCGTAAACTAAAACATTCAGAATTATCTGTAATACGGTGGTAATAATAGTGCTACCTCCGGGAGCACCAGTAGCGAGGCGCAATTGACCATTTTCAGTAACAATTGTAGGTGTCATACTGGATAGAGGAGTTTTTCCAGGCGCGATCGCATTCGCTTCTCCCCCTACCAAACCAAACAAATTCGAGGCCCCTGGCGCAACTGCAAAATCATCCATCTCATTATTGAGCAAAATTCCTGTACCCGTTACCACAGTACCCGCACCAAAAGCCCCATTCACTGTAAATGTTAAACTCACGACATTACGATCGCGATCGACTACGGTTAAATGCGTCGTTTCTGGAGATTCCTTAGCGGATACTCTCCCACTTTTCCGATCTATTATCGGTTTTACCTCACTAGAGAGCCTAGCGCGTTTCATGTCAATTTCTTGGCGACGTTTAGCAGCATAAACAGGACTTATCAAGGATTTTACGGGTGCTCTCACAAAGGCTGGATCGCCCAAATATTTGGCTCTATCAGCATAACTAATTCGCATCGCTTCTGCCAATAGATGCAAAGTATCGGGATTTTCTCGCCCCCAATCTGACAAATTAGTATCACTAATTATATTCAAAATTTGTAGCAGTTGAACTCCACCGGCAGAAGGCGGTGGCATTCCGCAAATTCGATATTGTCGGAAGTTTCCACAGACAGGTTTACGCCAAATTGGAGTATAGTTTTTCAGGTCTTCGAGAGTAATTAAACCCCCATTTTTTTTCATGTCAGTGGCGATCGCCTGTGCAATTTTTCCAGTATAAAAACTTTGGGGAGCGAGGGCGATCGCGCGTAAAGTCTTAGCTAAATCTGGCTGTACCAGCAACTCACCTTTTTTATATAAAGTGCCGTTTTTAGTAAAAATTTTGCGTGCGGCTGGATTATTTTTAATCGCAGTTTGACGATACTCAAAGAACTTGGCAAAACGTTCTGTCACCACAAACCCTTTGTCTGCTAAACTTACAGCCGGAGCTACCACCTCAGTCCAAGGTAATTTCCCGTAAAGTTTTTGCACATTGTATAATCCCGCCACCGTGCCCGGTACTCCCGCCGCCAGATATCCGTCTAGACTTGCCCTTTTAATGGGCTGACTTTTACTATCAAGATACATATCGCGATCGGCTAATTTAGGAGCTCTTTCACGGAAATCTAAAGCTTGTACTTCTCCAGTTTCTACCCGTCGTAACAGCAAAAATCCACCGCCGCCAATACCCGCTGAAAATGGCTCAACTACTGAAATTGCTAAAGCCGTCGCTACCGCTGCATCCACTGCATTACCGCCTTTTTTTAGCATAGCGACTCCTGCTTCAGTCGCCATGCGATCGGCTGAAACTACCATTCCTTGTTGACTGCGTTCTAATTGTCGCTTAACTTTCGGTGGTTGGTGACATCCGAATAGCAATAGCGAAACAACAAGCAATCGAAACAAGGGATCTGCGATCGCCCAGAAGGTCTTTTTTTCTGTAAAATTCATGCTGAATATTCCTGTTATAAACCATTTTATTAGTAATAATCCGTCATTGCATTGGCGTAGCCTGCGCGTAGCGCTTACGAAGCGAAGCAATCGCCTAGTC
>NZ_JAQMUA010000438.1:0-4927 GCF_028330895.1 Kamptonema animale CS-326
GACTAGGGGAAGAGATGGGGAGGATAGGGAGGATGGGGAGGATGGGGAGGATGGGGAAGGGATTACCAATTCCCAATTACCAATTACCAATTACCAATTACCAATTCCCAATTACCAATTCCCAATTAACAGTTAACAGTTAACAGTTAACAGTTAACACTTACCAATTAACTTGCAAAAATTATTTCTAACTGAGCAATGACAACTGACTTAGGACAACAGAGAATCGGTATTTTTGACAGTGGCGTAGGTGGTTTAACGGTTTTGAGAGAGTTATACCGACAATTGCCTGGCGAATCTATTCTTTATTTTGGAGATACGGCTAGGCTACCCTATGGCACTCGCTCTGCTGGGGAAATTACACATTTTGTCAGAGAAATCATGGCTTGGCTGCGATCGCTGAATGTCAAAATGGTGATTATGGCCTGCAATACGAGTTCGGCTTTGGCTCTGGAGACTGTGCAGGCTGAGTTTGATATTCCGATTTTAGGAGTAATTCTGCCGGGGGCGCGGGCTGCTGTACAGCAGGGTAAGCGGATTGGGGTGATTGCAACTCCTGCTACGGCTGCTAGTAATGCTTATCGTCGTGCTATTCTGGAGATGGATGTTAATTCTCAGGTCTGGCAAGTTGGTTGTCCCGAATTTGTGCCGCTGATCGAGCAAAACCGTATCCACGACCCCTACACCTTAGAAGTGGCACGGGAATATTTGGCTCCTTTGATCCAGCAGCAGATTGATACTTTGGTTTACGGTTGTACTCACTATCCCCATTTGGCCCCGGTAGTGCGATCGCTTTTGCCTGCGGGGGTGAAGTTGGTCGATCCTGCTGTTCATGTGGTAGCTGCTGCGGCCCAAGAGTTAGAATTATTAGGGCTGCGAAATAATGGCCCAGTAATGCCTACGCGCTTTTGCGTGAGTGGTTGCCCGGAACAGTTTGCTGAACTTTCGGTGCAGTGGCTCGGTTGCACCCCAATAGTTGAGAAAACTTTTTTGTCTGCTATTATCAGGGAAACTGTGTCCGTAGAATCTACGAGTAGTTTACACCCTGACCGTCCTCCTGCTTAACCAGACAATTTTAGATGTTATGGGAATAGATGTAGGGTGCATTGCCTGCACCCTACAGACGTGAGGATTGCTCTTTGTGCTATTGCTATTGATAATTCAAGAGTAGGAACCAGGAGCATTGAAGCTCTCAGTTAACGAACGCTAGTTCGCGATTCCCCTTCCGGGATGGGTCACTCACCCAATCGAGTGATCTTAGTGCTCCGCTCTACCAAAATCAACAGCAGATAAATAGTCAACACATAACCCGCAGCTAGGATGGGGATAATCAAAGGGATATCATGGTAAATCATAATTAGAGCCAAGAGTAAGGAGGAGAAGGAGGCGGACAACTTCAATACCTACTACATTAAGTCAGCAAGTAAAACCAAGCCTTGGCTCCGAAGGCTGCTTTTTATCCAAGCCTGTGAAAAGGCGATCGCCTTTCCATTTAATATCTATACCGCAAAGCGGAGCCAGCACATCCTTGTAAGGTTGCACTTTGGCTGCTCACAGCTATGTGTTGCATCAAAGACACAAAGTTCCTAGCCAGAACAAAATTTGTACTCCCATGAGTTCAAAATTTAGTCCCAGACTGCTTAGCTGTTAGCGGACGATTAAGGCTGGCTCTACCAAGCTTATACAGGCACTCGGAAGCTGCCCGCTGGTTTAGCTGTACTTAATGTATGGAATTGTTTAAATCCTTAATAATTAACATAACACAACATTTGCTATTTTGAGGCTGTCTTGAGGAAGATACTTAATAATTTGATACAATTTGGTGAATTGCCTGGGTTCTCGGCCGCGAGTCAGTTTTAGTCTCGAACTCTTGGCAGCTTATTGGCAGTAATCTTCAAGTTATTGAAAATGAACAGTACCCACAGAGAGATAGTTAATCAGGACAAACTAGGTATACTTTCCTTCCATAAGGCAGAGGCTTAGCTTAAAATAAAGCTATGATATGTAAAATTTTGTAACCTAAACGCTTGAGCCGCCGTATCCATGACTTCTCGCACTCTCCTATTTTCCCCAGTTGAAGAAGACCTGCGGCTGTTGACAGAAAACTTAAAACAGCTAGTAGGGGCCCGTCACCCTATCTTGTATGCAGCCGCAGAACACTTGTTCGGGGCTAAAGGAAAGCGGGTGAGGCCGGCGATTGTGCTGCTGATTTCGCGGGCAACAATGCCCAACCAGGAAATCTCTCCTAAACACCGTCGGCTTGCCGAAATCACGGAAATGATTCATACGGCTAGTTTAGTTCACGATGATGTGGTGGACGATTCCGACGTGCGCCGGGGTATCCCGACTGTGCACAGTTACTTTGGCAACCGAGTGGCGGTGTTGGCGGGGGATTTTCTCTTTGCTCAATCTTCGTGGTATTTAGCTAATTTAGACAATCTGGAGGTGGTGAAACTGCTTTCAGAGGTGATTATGGATTTGGCTGAAGGCGAAATTCAGCAAGGATTAAATGGATTTGATACCACTTTGTCGATTGAGGCTTATTTGGAAAAAAGTTACTATAAGACAGCTTCTTTGATTGCTAACAGTTCTAAGGCGGCTGGCTGTTTGAGCGGTGTATCTGCACAGTTGGCGGACGATCTGTACAATTACGGGCGCGATATTGGGTTGGCGTTCCAGATTGTGGATGATATCTTAGATTTTACTGGTTCGACGGAGACGTTGGGTAAGCCTGCGGGTTCGGATCTTAAGAGTGGAAATTTGACGGCTCCGGTGCTATTTGCTTTAGAGGAAAAGCCATATTTGGAAGCGTTGATCGAGCGGGAGTTTGCCCAAGAGGGGGATATTGAGCAGGCGATCGCGTTGGTGAAGGATAGTAAGGGTATTGAGCGATCGCGCGAATTGGCGGCGCATCACGCTCAGGCGGCGGTTGTGCGTTTGGCTGGCTTGCCACCCTCGGAGTCGAAACAGGCTTTGATTGACTTGGCTGATTATGTTTTGAGCCGGCTTTATTAGGCGCGATCGCACCATTTTAGGGAAGATGAGCGAATGGTGATTCACATCTTCCCTGAAAGTATTAGAGCAATTAAAAGTGAGGAAAAATATTTTGAAACAAATTAAGGAAAATGTAGAGAGTAAAAATTTATCAAACCTGATTAGCAGAGTAGCAGAAACAGGAGAGCGACTTGTAATTGAACAACAAGGGAAAGAAATAGCTGCTGTGATTGCATATTCCGACCTTCAGCGACTTGAAGCACTAGAAGCGGCTTTACTGAAAAAAGTCGAACTCGAAGAATATGAATGGCTGAAAGCTGTAGCTACAAATCCGGTCTTTGATTTTCTAAAAGATCCAGAAGAAGATATTTATACTGTAGCTGACGGTAAACCTTTCCATGACCCGGAATGGAATAAAACAGCCGCTAGCGAGACTAACTTTATTTCGGTACTTGACCCAGAAGAAGACATTTACACTCTAGCTGACGGTAAACCATTCCATGACCAAGGGTAAACTTTTTCTCGCGCCTTTTCCCTATGATGATTTATCTCTTGCCAAGCTGCGTCCAGCCGCTTGTTTGACTAATCCTGTGGGGGTACGCCGTCATGTTATTATTGATTATATTACCAGCCGCATTCCCGCGAATTTATTAGAAACAGATATTGTCTTGGATAATACCCATCCCGACTTTTCAGCTTCAGGATTACGGGTAGCGTCTACTCTCAGGTTGCATCAAATTGTGACAGTTTCTACTATAGTTATCCAGCGGGAGTTGGGAGAATTGTCAGCAGATACACAAAATCAAATTGCTGATAAGCTGTGCAATCTGCTAAAGTCGTGATGGTAGAGAGGTTGAAGAGTAAGCCATCGCATTATTGTTAAGTTTTGAAATAATGTTTTCGAGCGCGATCAAAAAAATATTTTTCATATCAATTTTCACTCTGTTTATAATCCTATCAACAGCAGACATTAGCCACTCAATTATTAGTGCTTTTGCTAATAGTTCCTCACATAGACCTCTCCCCCTAAATCAATATACTGGTGTCGTATATCTTGATAATGTTCAGTGTAGCGGTTCACTCCTAACAGGAGGATTATACATTCTCACAGCCGCCCACTGTCTCAATGAAGGCGGAACCAAAGTGCCCAGAGATAATGAAACTAATGCTATCTTTAAATTACCCAGAGGCGAAGTTAGCATCCCTATTACCAAATATTTTATCCACCCAGGTTGGAGTGGTTACGAGTCAGAAGTTGGCAATGATGTTGCTGTCTTAAAGCTGGAAAGACAAGCCCCAAAATCTGCCGAACAATACGATCTTTACAGGGATACAAATGAAATTGGCAAAGTATTTACTAAAGTTGGCTATGGATATATTGGTGTAGGATCTAAAGGACAGGATGAAGATTCTAACTCGGAGGGTAAAAGATATGCGGGACAGAATCGCTATGAGGCGTTAATTGATGTTTTGAAGGATTCAAAAGTTACAGATTTTTCTGAGTTAGTTTTTGGCAGTCAATTACTTTTTGATTTCGATGATGGAACTGCGAAACATGATACTTTGGGTAAGCATTTTCCCAAGTTAGCAGATCGTGGTTTAGGAAAGAATGAAACTGCTACTGCTAGTGGAGATTCTGGCGGCCCTTCTTTTATTAATGGGAAAATAGCCGGTATTAGTTCTTGGGGTTATAGCGATCGCGGTTTTTTCAAAACAAATATTGGAGATATTGATAGCATTGATGATAATGGTAGTTTTGGCGAGATTTCCGGCGACACGCGGGTATCTTTTTATGCTAATTGGATTGACAAAATTACGCAATCTAGTCGCTAATTTACTGTCATTGCGAAGCACGAAGCAATCTAATTTGTCATTGGGAGGTATGAAGCAATCTTTCATATATAAACTAAACTGTCAAAGTTGACGGGGTGAC
>NZ_JAQMUA010000439.1:0-12318 GCF_028330895.1 Kamptonema animale CS-326
AAAAAATGTGTCGAATAGGTATATTGGGGCGCTCAAAAACCCCAATCCGTTCAAAATTATTGCTTTCATTACTTGTCCTGGGCTGATAGTTTCTTTGCTGCTTATTCCCACTTTTTTGTTGACTTCTTCTACCAATTCCATCTCATCTATTATTCCTGCTACTATTCCTAAATGATCTAAATTTACGATATTTATCGCTTCTGAGGGCTTTTTCATAGTTTTTAGAGTTGGGTTAGTCGTGGAAGTTATTATATCCTAAAAAAGCCCAAAATGATTGCCATACAATCATTTTGGGCTTTCGTGATTCCGAATTTATCTGAAATTAAATCTGCTTAAATATCTGCGGAATGTGGGATCTAGGGAAAAAGTTAGACTGCGAACTCGGATATCGCCAATTTTTGTGTCTCTTGGAACTTTGAGATTTTGCGGGTAGATCAGAATTGCATTTTTACAGTTTACTGCATTTGCATAGGCGACTATTTGATGATAGTCACTATTGGCTACTTTTTCGGGAACTTTGTATTTAGTATCGAGGACGTATTCGACTTTTTGGGTTTCAATATCGCGTAAAATTAAGTCAATCCGATCGAAATAATGTTGGTCATGGGTAACTCGGTATTGTTGCTCGATGAAAAAGCCTTTGGGTGTATTTGCTTTCAGCCATTCAGCGACAAATTGTTCATATAAATTAGCCATATTTATTAGAAAGGGAACCATCTCGCGATCGCCTTTTTCGTGACTTGGCCCTGTATTCTCCAGAAAGAAGCGACATAAGGCGTGTAAAAGTTGATAATCTTGATTTAAACGGTGATAGTTTCTATCAATACAAGCTTGTGAGGTAAAAGATTTTATGGTAACAACTCCTTGAAGTGTGTGAAATGCTTTTCGCACCTTCGATGAGACTGATTCGCCACACAAACCGCTACGACCAATAATAAAGAGTGTCCAAGCTAGAATTTGATTATCTTCGATATCGCTTGTTTGTTCGTTATAGTGACATTTTAGTTGAACTTCCCAAGGTTTTTGAACTGCTTGGCGGATATCGAGGCGACCGCGAATATAACCCAGTTTTTCGGTTTTGGGTAAATAATCGCGATATAATCCTTTGCAACAGCGTTCGATAATTTTCTCAGCAAGGATTTTTGCTAATCGTTCATAGAGTTGTTCTAAAGGTTGAGAATTAATTAGTCCTTTGGGAAAATTTATATTGAATTTATAGGCATATTCAAGCATTCCGAATAAGTTGGCAATCGGGACTTTTGGCTGGATAATAATGTGAAATTCTGGAGTGATGGGAATGTGACCAACTATGCCTTTAGATTCTAATTGCCATTTATCTTTTGTTTTACGGTTGGGAAATTCTATCTCTATTTCTTTGGCATAATTATCATATATTTTATCTCCTACTGATTCGGGGATTACATCTTTTTCAAAGGTTGCTAATTGATATTCTGTGAGTTGGATAGTTTGCGGTGATTCTTGTTCCATAGATGCTGTAATCCGGTTTTTTGGCGATAATATAGGTCTAAATCATTAATACAGATTTGTAAGGGTTGTGTTCCCGTGCCTACCCTCATAGGCGTAGTTGCCAGGGGTTAAAACCCCTGTCTAATAGCTTAAGTCCTCTGAAGAGGACTAATAAGTTTAAAAGTCTTCTTCTTAGTCCTCTTGAGAGGACTTGATCTATGAGGCAGGGGTTTTAACCCCTGACGGATTGGAGGTTGAATTATCAACTATCAATTTATCTTTGATTTTATCCCAGAGAAATTCATCCATTTTTTTCTGATTATCAAAAAAGTATTCTTCCAGGTAAGGCTCAATTTCCATTTGCCAAATATCGTGGATATCTTCAGCTAAGGTTTTTGTCAAAAAGAAAGAGATACCTAGTTCATAGTGTTTATTGTTAATTGCTTGATTAACCTTTTTGAGAATATCAATTAATCGCTCAACAGGGAAACTTGTTTCCTGTCTATTATGATAGTTTTGCAATAGTTCATAGTTAGGATAAATAGGGATAAATGCAAAGCGGCGGCGTAGTGCGTTATCGACCAAGGCAATAGAACGGTCTGCGGTGTTCATAGTGCCAATAATACGAACATTTGTAGGGATTCTAAATAGTTTACCGCTGGCTAGGGTAATAAAGCGTTCTGTGTTTTCTCGGTCATCTAATAGATACATTAATTCGCCAAAGACTTGAGAAAGATTTGCGCGATTAATTTCATCAATAATCAGTACGCAAGTATCTTCACATTCTTCGGCTTTTTCGCAAAATTGTAGGAATCTACCGGAAACTATTGAGTAGGTTAATTGTCCGTTTTTATTTATTGGCCGGAGGCCTTCGATAAAGTCTTCGTAGGTGTAGGCGGGGTGAAATTGGATAATGTTTGAGAAGCCATCACCGCCGCCGATTAAGTGTTTGGCAAGTCTTTCTGCTATGAAGGTTTTGCCGGTTCCGGGTGGGCCTTGGATGATGGTTTGGCCTTTGCGGTTAATGGCGTTTTTCCATTGGGTTAGTTGGGGTTCGGTGAAGCCTGTTTCTTCTACACATTCGATTAGAGAATATTCCGGCGTGTGGTTTAATGTTTTAAGAGCGGTTAAAAGTAGTTGAAAACAAGCGCTAGTCAAGAGGGCTATAACTAAGTCGTAACCAATAATCGCGATTTCCTGGTTAGTAGCCTTGTTGCCTAAAGGGAACTGGCAAATTAAATCACTGAAATTTTGAAAATCTATTCCAATATTTCGAGTTTGTTCTGGTTCGGCTTGCGAGAGAATATTGTTAGCCCAATCTCGGTACAGTCCAACTAATGTCGGATTGAATTTATCTAGGTTAGCAGAAAAGATGGGATAGACAACTTGTGGATCACCATCACTCTCAGACGTGGCTTGCCATACTTCATCTAAAAAGGCGATATATTCTTCTGGGGATGTGACCAATTCATCCATAATTTTTCTTTAAGAGACTTTATTTTTAACTTCTATAATTACCTATGACTTTAAATTAAAAACACTCAAAAAGCAATATTCTCAGCATAATTAGTAATAATCTTACCATCCTCACCCCGTCCCACAATATAATCTGGTTCGGGATTCGTAACTTTAAAAGCATTACAAAGTTCCCAAGTGCGAGCCTGATTTATTAATTGTAGCCGATCGCATTCCTGAAACCCGACATCACAAATACCTACACCTAGCCAACCACAAACATCGCACCCATAACATACTAACAGCAAAAAAGCAACCATACCTCCAGGGGGCATACTTACAGGCGGTGGTTTAGGCTATGTTGACTTAGATAAAATACCAAATTGGTATTCCGAACCTACGCCCAATGTTTCCTTAATTTCTTAGATAAAGCCCAAGTTTCCGAAGCTTGCTTAGAGGTCAAAACAAGCGATCGAGCTTTGAAAGAAATGCTATTAGAAGAAGTTAAAGAAAACAATATCAGAATTAAAGCTGACTCCTATATTGATACGACTCAAGATGTAGAATTAGCCAGAAAAGCTGGCTTATCTTATTATCGCGGCTATGAATCTCAATCGCCAAAAGTACGATATTCTACTTCAGCAAGCCCTAACTATTTAACTTGATACTGATTTAAGAAAGCTTGAAGTTGTTTTTCCTGAAACCCTTTTGCCATTTCACATATACGCTCGGCAAAAGGAATCCATTGCTCATCTAAATTTTTCAATTCCTCTGCTTGTTGGATCGCACCTTTAAGATTACCCTTTTTGGCTAAATCATACAAAATTTTCATTTTTTCTGGTGGTGGAATCACCAAACATCTAACAGAGGATAATTTAAGATTCGATTCGCTAGTAAGTGCTGCTGGAGTTGGCTCTGCATATACCCAAGATACACCTAATTGTTTCTGCAATAATTCAAACAATTCTGAAATTTGCACAGGTTTGGGTAAAAAGGCATTTGCTCCAGCATCTAAACTCTTGTATTGGTCAGCTTCAAACACGCTAGCAGAAGAAACTATGACAATTGTATCTTTAAACTGGTCAGAATTACGGAGGCGACGCAGTAATTCAAACCCATCCATTATCGGCATAACTAAATCAGTAATAATTGCATCTGGCATTAACTCAGTTGCTTTGTCTAACCCCTCAGCACCATTAGTAGCTTCAAAGACTTCAAAACCAATAGGAGATAACAAATGGACAATCACGGAGCGATTTTCCCAGCGGTCATCAACAACTAATATTTTGCGTTTATTGCCGAGGAAGCTAACAATTGTTCCCTTTAAATCAAACGTCGGTTTCAAGGTAAATTCGCTGGCACAAGGCAAGTCTAAATCAAACCAGAATTGACTACCTTCTCCCAGTTGGCTAGTCACTCTAATTTGGGAACTCATCACCTCCACAATTTTTGAGCTAATTGCTAAACCTAACCCCGTTCCTTCTGCTCTGCGTTTACTCTCGCCTACCTGTTCAAAGGGATCGAAGATTTTTTGTTTTTGTTCTTCACTCATCCCTAATCCCGTATCTTCTATTTGAAAACGAATTTTATTGATGGCATTAAAGGTGCTTGCTTCTGCATCTATCGTAGATGATTCAATCACACCAACCTTGAAGGTAACGCTCCCTTCTTCGGTAAACTTGACTGCATTACCCAAAAGATTAATTAACACTTGGCGCAAGCGTTTTTCATCGGCTTGTACGCTCACCGGCAGTGCTGGATCGAATTGGCTAATAAAAGTAATTCCTTTTTGTTCAGCTTTAATCCTTACAATTTCACTTACGGCTTGAAGAAATGCCAGAAAATGGAATTGACTAGGATAAATTTCCATTTTCCTTGCTTCTATTTTCGAGAGGTCTAAAATGTCATTAATCAGAGTCAATAAGTGAGAACCGCACTGCTGAATTATACCTAAACCTTTGAGGTCAGTTTCTTGAATATTTTTTGAGCGCATTAAGATTTGAGCATAGCCCAAAATACCATTGAGAGGGGTTCTCAGTTCGTGACTCATGTTAGCAAGAAATTCGCTTTTGGCACTGTTAGCTAGTTCCGCAGCAAGTTTGGCCTCTTGTAGTTCGGCTGTTCGTTCTTTTACTCTAACTTCCAGAGCTGTAAAAGAGTCTTGTAACTGCCGTGCCATTTTGTTAAATGACTCACCCAACACCTGGATTTCACTCACACCTTTTACGATTACTGTTTGATTGAGTTTGCCATCAGCGATGGCGCTGGAAGCTTGACTTAATCGCTGAATAGGTACAGCAATCCATTCTGAAGTTAAAATTCCCAATCCTGTTGCTATTAATAGTGCGAATATACAGAGAATAATTGTAGTATTTGTATTAGCATTGATTTGCTCCATGAAGTCGGATTCTGGAACAACAACCACAATTAGCCAATCTAAGTTACGGCTATCTGAAAAAGGCAATACTTGTACGAATTGCCGCTGATTCTCGACTAGAAAAGTAAGATTTTTGCTCTGAGTAATTTGATTCAATCCCCCAAAATCTTCGACTAAATATTTGGCGGTCGCACGAATCAGGGGAGAACCCAATTCTGTAGCTTTTATCCGCGTTGCTTTTTTTTGATCTGTAATTGTAAATGGCATCACGTTTGCCGAACTTGCCACCAATTCTCCAGAGCGTTCGACAATGAAAGTCTGTCCAGAACGACCGATTTTTAAACTACGTAGAAAATTGCCAATTTGCGAGAGGCTAAAGTTGACTGTGAATACTCCGCGAAGAGTACCAGTTTCATCGTATAAAGGTTGACTAGCATTAATTGCCAGTATTGATTGAGCGTACAAAGCATGAATTGGACTCCAGGCGGGGCCACCTTGTTCGATGGGAGCGCGATACCAAGGTCGGCGACGCGGATCGTAATTAGGGAAAACATCTAAAACCGTTGCTCGATCTCCTGTGTTGTTAGCTGCATAAATGTGTAGATTACCAGGAGCTTGTGTTAACCAACTAATGCGAAATGAGCCATCTGTAGTTGTTCTATCAAGGGAAGTATACTGTCCCTGTTCGCTGCCAAATGAGATGTAATTGATTGACTCAAATGACTGAAGTTGCTTCCGTAAGTAAAGTCTCAATTCGTCTTGATCGTCCACATTTAACTTACCGAGTTCGGCGAGATCTTCGTTAACTTTATTGATAATATGTGGTAGCTCGATATAGCTTTTGAGATTCTGTTCAATCCGGGCCGTAATCTCACTACGTAATTGAGCAGTAACATCATTAACTGACTTTTGCCCATTACGTAAGGAAAGCCATCCTGTAAGTCCGACAGCAAGAACGATTTGCAATACAAAAGGAACAACAAGAACACCACGCAGAGGAAATTTTATAGAGTGAGGACGCATACTATAAATGATGATACTTAGGTACTAGCCCAACTATAACAGTCTTGCTTTTATCTCTTTGTATCCCAGAAAACATTCACTCTAAAAACAGGACAATTATCTGAATATTTGTGAGAAATAGCTGACAATTTAAGGGAATAATTTTAGTTAATTTTACGTTCGGTTATTAAGGTCAAGCTCACCCATTCTCCGTTTTCATTATAAGAGCGAATCATCCGTTGCCGCAAGTCTGGCTCTAGCAGCCAACCCGCCTCTAAAAAGAAAGATTTTCTTCGCTGAACTGGCACCGGAGTGGTAGCAGAAGCACCGCCCGGAAGCAATAGCACTTGCATTGCTTGGGAACTTTGATTAAACCGGAGGAGAGAACCGTCAATTAAAGCACTAGAAGCAATTGTCTTAATATCTAAACCACTACCAAAAGTTATCTTTTGCAGCAATTGATTGGAGCCGTCGCGGTGCAATTGCAGTGAGGTTGGATAAGAGTCAGATGGTCGCCAATCTGGATAAATTGTCACTGCTTCTCCTCGCCATTCGCCAATTAAATCATCAACCTTCAAAGGCGGTTGTTCGGGTACATCTTTACCCGTTTGCTTTTCTCGTATCAGTGTTAAATTAGCTAAATTGCCGTCGCGATCGCATAGCTGCACTAGGCGCAGACGCTGATTACCGTAGATAAAACTCAACTCTGCCCCAAATTCTGAATAGGGGGCGAGTTGGATACTACCCTGAGAAAAAGCCCCATTTTCAAAAAACAGAATATCTCTGCCTAGATACTGATATTCTCGCACCAACTCATTGACTGTTGATTCGGAGGCATTATTAGGGTTAGGCAAAAAGCGGCGGAGAGTTAAGCGCGCACTTTTGTTATTATTTAAGCCTTCTAAGGACAGAATACTAGGGGTATCTTCAAGTTGCTCTCCTAATGGTGAGAACTTGGTAAAAGTACCTTCCCAAACTCCTAAATTTTTTAGAAAATTGTCCCACTGCTGACTCATATTTCGTTCCTAAAATTTAGAGCAAAAATAAATTTAAATATTTAGCTCTACCTCCTGCCTCCTAACTCCTTTCTCCTGCTATATTACAGCATTCAACTAGAGGTTCTTGACTGATATTGTCCAATCCTACGGACTTTAATAATTCTGCCCAAGCATTAGCTAAAGGTAGATCGTTTGGTTGTGATTTCCGTAACTGCGCTAAGGCCGTTAGAGTATCGTGCCAAAGACCAGAACGGGCATAAATAGCAGGGCGATCTGTAGGCGAGGCTTGTGCTAATTCTTGGGCTAAATTAGGAATTAATTCGACTCGGCGAGTCCATCCACTCACTACACTGTCACCGCTACGATCTTCGGGATCGCAAATTACCTCAAAATACCAGCGGTAATATTTTGTCAGTTCCAGTGGTGGAGAGTCTTTAGGAAGAGTGAAACTAATAACGCCGGGAGTACCTGCGATCGTGAATGCTGTCTGGTAAATTTTTTCTTCTTGTTCGTCAAGGAGTTCAAACTCTACTTCAAAAGTCTCTCTCAAATTCGAGTTGCTGACAGTTTTGTTGCAAGCATAATCATCTTTATTTGTTACGCTTTTAGTAGCAGTAGCGTGAGGGACATATAAAAAAAATGTTGGGCGATCGGCGGTAGTTAGTGCCAAACTTGTAGGCGGTAGTAGTGCTGTGAGAGAATTTATAGAATTGTAGCAAGGACAGCGCGATCGCAACTCTTGCCTCCTAACGACCATTGGTGCAGACTCCTGCGGTGGAGAAAAGTGAATTTCACTTATACCCTTTGGTACAGACTGGGAAATGACAATTGTGGGTAAAAGTAAGGTAAAAGCTAGGGAAAATAAGGCTAAGGCAAGTATCTTTAGATGTAGGGGAAACTTACTCTTAGCCATAACAAATTAGCCTCCAAAATGTTTAAAACTAAAATAATAACTCTGCTGACAGATTTTGGCTTGAGCGATGTCTACGTTGGTGTCCTCAAAGGTGCGATCGCTCAAATCAACCCGCAATTAACGATCGTAGACCTCACCCATCAAATTCCGCCGCAAAATATTGCTGCTGGTAGATTTTGCCTGATGACTGCGTATCCTTATTTTCCTGCGGGAACCGTACATATTGCTGTTGTCGATCCGGGAGTGGGAAGTAGTAGACGCGGGGTAGCAGTGGAATGTGCCAATTGCGTGCTGGTGGGGCCGGATAATGGCTTGTTTAGTGGGGTTCTAACTCAAGAGAATGCGATGCCTACGGCTGGCTACGCCTACGCAGTCGTCGAGTTGACTAACCCTGAATATTGGCGCACATCTCAACCTAGCAGCACTTTTCACGGTCGAGATATTTTTGCAACGGTGGGAGCTCACTTAGCTAGTGGGGTTCCTTTGGAGGAGTTGGGACGAGCCATAGATCCTGATAGTCTAGTGCGATCGCCTATTCCAGGTTGTACTCCCACAACGGACTGTGTAGATGGCTGTATTCAGTATATCGATTATTTTGGCAATTTGATTACTAATATCCCTGGAAATTTGGTTGCGGGTAAAAGTTGGTCTGTTGCGATCGCGCGGTCAAAACTTAGCAGCGAGTCTGATAGAGATTTTGTCATACCCAGTGGCACAAGTTACAGCAGCGCCGAATCTGGTAATCTGATTGCTTTAGTTGGTTCTCATGGTTGGGTAGAAATTGCAGTTTTTCGCGGTAATGCTCAAGCTTTTTTAGGAATAGATTGGGGTGCAAAGGTGCAGGTTAAAATTAATTCAGTATAGAGATAATGATTGTAGGGGCGGGTTCGCCAATACCTTTAATATAAACTAGAGATTTAGAAAACCCGCCCCGCCTAAATACTGCGATCGCTGTTGATTTTTCCTCAAATTAAAGTTATCATAATTTAGAGTTAATAAAAAAAACTATGACGACACAACGTTGGGATGATGATAGGCTAGACCGTATAGCTAACATCGCTAATAGTAACGCTCTCGCCATTGAAGCTTTAGGTCATAAGTTAGAGAATACAGCTAGCATTGCTGACAGTAACACTCGCGCCATTGAAGCTTTAGGTCATAAGTTAGAAAATACAGCTAACATCGCTGACAGTAACGCTCGCGCCATTGAAGCTTTAGGTAATAAAATAGAGAGCATTGCTAACGTAGCCAATGGTAATGCTCGTATCATTCAAGCTTTAGCTAATGTAGCAGCAGAAGCCAGAGAAGAACGGCCGCAAATTTTGCAAGTGATTGCTCAGCAACAGGCTAATATTGAAGGGTTAAGAACTGAGACAATGCGAATGCTTGATATCCTCTTAAATCAAAGCAATCAACAGCAAGATAATCCTGGCTAATAGAATTTCAACCCGCGCAGACGGGTTTTGTCTGTGTAGATGCGGTTTCAACCGCCGATTTTAATCATTTTTAATCATTCTAATTTAAAACCATCTGTCTCGCCCTGACACACCCACGCACCCCAGAAATACGGGTGTTTCAAAGGTTGAAAATCAGGCTGATTATTATCTTCAAAAGATAAATGACCAAAATTAACTAACTCAGTCAAGACATCCAGACCTAGATCCGATTTTTGTAAGTCTTTAATTGTTATATTACGTAGGTAATTTTGCGCCTCAAATAACGCATCGGCGCGACCAATATTATCTTCCTTTAAACTATCTAAAAATCTCTGCATTAATAGCATACTAGCTTTTTCTGGCACTGACCATAAACTAATAATTAATGTCTGAGAACCAGCAGCGGGAAAAGCACGACGCAACCCAAAAACTCCCTCACCAGCTTTTGTGTCACCAAGGGCGGTTTGACAAGCTACTAAAATGGTTAATTCGTTACCCCATAGATCGAGGTTGGCGACCTCTTGCGCTAATAAAATTCCTTTCCCGGCTGTGGGGTGCGGTTGACCGCCAGATAGCCAATTGTTTGCACCGGAAAAAGCTAGCAATGAACGCATCATTGGGTCGTTGATTTCACGATCGCAGAAGCGGTTAAGATGAGAATTATCAATTGTTTTTGACTCGACAAAGTAGCCATGAGTGGCAATTAATAAAACGCGGGGACATTTGCCAGCCGTGAGTTTAGATTCTACAGCTTCGTCTTGAAAATAGGACTCAACGCCTAAAGCTTTAGCCGCAATTTCTCCTAAAAATTTGGTAGCAGGTAAGGGTTGAAAATATGTTCCGGCTAGCGTTGAGATGAGAGCGTTTTTAGTAGCATTATTTTTGTCTGTTATTGCGAACGGGATTGAAGTAATCTCATCGGCTTGAGATTGCTTCACTTCGTTCGCAATGACATTAGGTTCGTGATGCAACTCACTAGGTTTTCCTAAGTCAAAATTGGGATTGGCAATGATTAAGGCGGGAGTTGCTGCGGGTTTACTTGGAATTTTGCGGCGCAGGATATCACGACCGACGCTAAAATAACTAATGGTATAACAATCTCTGACTAGCTGATTGTCTGTTTCATTCAAGGGTAAATTTTCAAAGGCTACTAAATTAAGGCTATCATCGGGGGCAATATATAAATGTTTGAGGTTCGGCTGGTTTTGAAAAAATGCACTTTGTAGCAAGGGATCGTAAATCTTTTGCCGCAGTTTTATGCCTGCGACGATGTAAGATTTAGGCTGATTTTTGGGAGATTTTTTGCGTAGGAGTCCTAAGTCTCCCAGTTGATTAATCGAGGTGACGGTTTCCCGATAGATGCGAATTAAGTTATCAATGTGTTCGGCATCACCTAATTTAATCATTTCTACTGCGTCTGGCTGTTGCGAAGGCAAGATAAAGGCAATATATTCGGCGGGTTGCCATTTGTTTGTAGGAAAATCAAAGACATTCAAGCGGACAAATTCGACTAAGGCGGAACCAGTTGGCAATTCTAAGGCGACAGCTTTTCTATCGCTTATTTGTTCTTGTAGTTGAATTTCTGGAACTTGTTTCGCTAGTTCTTTTTCTAACCATTCGCATTCCGTTTCTAAGTCTGATAGCTGTTTTTGATGGGTTGTTTTGCGGCTGTCTAATTCTTCCTCAGTTTCTTGTGGTTTGGGTAGGGGAGGATTGAAGGTGAGATGGATAATTTGTTCTTTTAACGAACGGAAACGCTCGAATTTTTCTTTAAGATGGGAATAGCGATCGCTATACATAGCATAGTTGAAAGCAGCCAGGGCAGACCCAGTTAAACATTTGCGTTGCAAGACCACATCTAAGGCAGTTTGGACGGCTGCGGGTGAGTCACAGAGGTGGTTGCAGACGAGGGAGAGAAACCTATGATAATTGTCTTCGATGGTATGCAGGTAGTTGAGGCGATCCCATTCCGAACTGTAAGCAAAATTGCGGCGAATCAGGTTATTTTCCACTTGAATCGCTTGCTGCATTAATTGGAAGGCTTCTGCGAGGCGGCCTTGGGATTGGTAAAGGTATGCTAGGTTGTTGAGGCTTAGTGCGACATGGGGGTGATCGTCCTTAAACAGGCGTTGCCACATCGCTAAGACTTGATCGTACAAGGTTTCGGCTTCTATGTAGCGGCCTTGGGAGTAGTAGAGTGATGCCAAATTGTTCAGGCTAAGTAGTCGGACATCAGGGTAATCGTCCTTAAATAGGCTTTGCAACATTTTTAGGGCGCGATTATACAACGGTTCGGCTGCTGTGTAGCGGCCTTGATCTTGGTAGAGTGATGCCAAATTGTTGAGGCTAGAGGCGATATCGGGGTGATCGTCCTTAAACAGGCGTTCTCTCATTTCCAAAGCTCCCTTGTACAAGGGTTCGGCTTCTGTAAGGCGACCCTGAGAGTTGTAGAGTGCTGCCAAATTGTTGAGGCTAGAGGCGACATCGGGGTGATCGCCCTTAAACAGGCGTTCTCTCATTTCCAAAGCTCCCTTGTACAAGGGTTCGGCTTCTGTGAGGCGACCTTGGGATTTGTAGAGTGCTGCCAAATTGTTGAGGCTAGAGGCGACATCGGGGTGATCGCCCTTAAACAGGCGTTCTCTCATTTCCAAAGCTCCCTTGTACAAGGGT
>NZ_JAQMUA010000037.1:0-7193 GCF_028330895.1 Kamptonema animale CS-326
ATTGTTGATATAGCAATCCTAAATCATTTGTGAATTTCTTACTCCCTCCCCTTAGCAAGGGGAGGGTTGGGGTGGGGTAAAAAATTTACGATTCATTTAGGATTGCTATAGTAGGGTTCCATAAATGGAATAATCATACCCAAAAAACCGGAGATAAGGAGCTAGAGCTAGCAGAGTGCGCTTGCTGTATTTGTAGCGCCAATTTGCTTAAAAATGAAGAATCCAACCGCGTCCTAGTAAGTCGCAATCTTAGACAAGGTAGGTGTCGCCAAAATTACCACTTCCCAACGGCTTGACGATCGGATAGCGATCGCTAGACTATTCTCAAACATTTCCGTGCATAACGAATATAATATTTAGAATACTATCATTCTCGGTAAAAAATGGGATTAAAGCTTGAAAAGGTGATACCTTGGGGGCGTAGCCTAGATGAATATATTGCCATGTTTCACCTGACAGCAAGCGATCGCCAGTCAGCAATTCTCGACTGTGCCGGTGGCCCTGCTAGCTTCAATGCTGAAATGACTCGCCAAGGCAATAAGGTGATTTCTTGCGATCCAATTTATGAGTTTACAGCCGATGAAATTGCCAGTCGTATCCAAGAATGTTATCAAACTGTAGTTGACGGGACTAAAGCAAATCTAAACTGTTACAATTGGACAGATATTGAATCGCCAGAACAACTAGGTGAAGTGCGGATGATAGCAATGCAGCAATTTCTAGAAGATTTGCCCCTGGGAATACAAGAAGGTCGTTATATAACTGGTGAATTGCCCTTACTACCTTTCAATCAACATCAGTTTGATTTAGCACTGTGCAGTCATTTCCTATTTACTTATGCCGACCATTTATCAGCCAAATTTCACTTAGCCTCTATTTTAGAAATGTGCCGCGTCGCGCAAGAAGTACGGATATTTCCACTCATAAAAATTTCTGGAGAACCAGTATCATTACTACCAGAATTAATCCAAGAATTAGCAGCAAAAGGATATACTGGAGAAATCGCAGAAGTATGCTATGAGTTTCAGAATGGTGGGAATCAAATGCTACGAGTCAGGACAGAGCGATCGCGCGGCAAATAGCTACTCTGCCCTTAAATATAGAGCGAGTTTATAACAAAGGAGGCTCTTCGTTACAATTCGCCTCTACTACTCGCCGGACTTCCCCTGATTCCAATTTCATTAGTTTATCTGTAGCTCGAACTTGAGTAGGCTGTTCTTCTATTTGCTGGCGATCTACTAATCCCCACTCCATCACCATATTAGTATACCGTCTAGATGTAGCCCTGTCTATATTAAGAGAAGTTGCAACTTCATTTAGAGGCATCCATCCTTGTTGATTGCGGAGCCGATGTAGATAGCGAGTCAGAGTGTCAGTATTGACTTTCATAGTGCTATTAATTCCTATTTTACCGCATCGCTTTCTCTAATCTAGAGTAACAGATTGAGGAGAAAATTGCCAATCTATGAGGAAATTTTACCTGCTACGGAAGACAGTATGCCTTAATTCGTCAACTGCCGTCACGTCGGTTTTCCACTATTATACATCTCTGGCAAGCTTCCCGTCATAGTTAAGTAGTCATCGAGCGGTTGTTCTCTGAATTGAGTTGATTAATAGATTGACTTGAATTATACTAGGTAACAAAAACGGCTAGAAAAACTTTAATCGCGATATAATCTAAAGTCTAGTTACAAAAATCTCAAATCCCAATCTCATAACTCATGCCTCAAACAATCTGGATTGCAAGACACGGAAACCGCATTGACTTCGTAAACCCCGACTGGTTTTTGACAGCAGAAAAACGCTACGATCCGCACCTTTCAGATGACGGACACATTCAAGCCAGACAACTAGCAAATCGCCTCAAAGGTGAAGAAATTACTCACATTTTTGCCTCACCATTCCTGCGAACAGTTCAAACAGCAAATCACGTTGCCCAAACCTTAGACTTATCGATTAAACTAGAGTGGGGACTTTGTGAATGGCTCAATCCTGAATGGATGTCAGAAATGCCAGAAACCCTCTCTGTCAAAGAATTATGCCACCGTTTCCCTAGAATTGACCCCTCCTACACAGGCACAAGTGCTATTCCTTACTATCCTGAAACTGGGGAAGAATGCCTTAAACGTACCAGCGAAACTGCTAAGCGACTCGCCGCAGAATTTCCCGAAAATATTTTGCTAGTTGGTCACGGTGCATCGGTTATAGGTACTACAATGGGATTAGTTCAGGGAGTCGTTGATACAGAAATTAATGCCTCTCTGTGTTGCTTAGTTAAAGTTGTGCGCGATGATGGAAAGTGGTTAATGGAACTTAACGGTGACACATCTCACCTTAGCAAAACTGAAGCCGATCTCCGGTTTAATTAAAAATAGTTAACTGTTAACTGTTAACTGTTAACTGTTAACTGGGAAAAGCCTCCCCATTTATCCTTCTTCCTTCTCTCCTAGATAACTAAATCCTTCTTCCTTCTTCCTTCTTCTATCGACATGGCTGGACACAGTAAATGGGCGAATATTAAACGCCAAAAAGCTAGAGTAGATGCCGTAAAAGGTAAAATTTTTGCTAAAATATCTCGCGAAATTATCGTTGCTGCCCGTAGCGGCGTACCAGATCCCGCTGGGAATTTTCAACTGCGGACGGCAATTGATAAGGCTAAGGCGGCGGCAATTCCTAGTGAGAATATTGAACGCGCGATTGCCAAAGGTGCAGGTAAACTGGGGCCAAATTCCGAATTAGAAGCCATTCGTTATGAAGGTTACGGTGTTGGTGGTGTCGCTATTTTAATTGAAGCACTTACAGATAATCGTAACCGCACGGCTGCTGATTTGCGAGAAGCTTTTACTAAGAATGGTGGTAATTTAGGTGAAACTGGTTGTGTCGGTTGGATGTTCGATCAAAAAGGTGTTTGTATGGTGCGCGGCCCCATTAATGAAGACGATTTATTAGAAGCATCATTAGAGGGGGAAGCCGAATCTTATGAGTTGATATCAATAGATGAAGATGCCGAAGGTGCGGAGGTATTTACTGAAGTATCGAACTTAGAAAACCTGAGTAAGGTATTGAAAAAAAGGGGGTTTGTAGTGATGCAATCAGAAACTCGCTGGATTCCTAGCAATTCAGTAGAAGTGGATAATCCAGACAAGGCGCGATCGCTGCTAAAATTAATGGATGCACTGGAAGATTTGGATGATGTACAAAGCGTTACAGCTAACTTTGAAATGACTGATGAACTGATGTCAATGACTATGGTTTAGTAAGTGGGCGTTGCTAATTTGTCTCGCCAGCAGTAAGGTGGGCGCTGCCAATGCTATATTTTTTATGTTTATCATCTAGATTAGGGCAGCGCCCACCCTACAAGTTGTAACTACGAGTTGTAACTACAAGTTGTAACTTTTACCAATTAGCAATTAACAGTTAAGTGTTAACAATTAGCAATTAAATAACAATGCCAGTAGATCAACTTTTACAAACAGTTTCTCCCTCAGAGACACCCCAAGTTAAACAAGAATTGGATTATGATATCGCGATCGCAGGCGGCGGCATTGTCGGGGCAACTTTAGCTTGTGCCTTAAAAGATTCCGGCTTAAAAGTAACAATAATTGAGACTCAAACGCCATCTGTAGCAGCAAGTAGAAGACAAGCTTATGCACTTTCTCTGATGTCGGGAATGATTTTAGAAGGTATTGGTGTTTGGCAAGAAATATTGCCACAAATTACTACCTTTCAACAGATTAACCTCTGCGATGGGGACTATCCAGGGATAGTTCAATTCTATCGAGAAGACTTGGGAAATACAGGTAAAATACCTGTATCCAAAACAGCACTCGGTTATGTGGGGGAACATGGCGTATTGCTGACTGCTTTGCAAGAATGCTTAGCAAAATGCCCTAATTTTACTTGGATTTGTCCGGCTGAAGTTTTACAAGTTCAATATTATAGCGATCGCGCCGAAGTCGAAGTAAAAATCAACGGCGAAACTCAGACTATCCGCACGCGGTTATTAGTCGCCGCCGATGGTTCGCGATCGCACATCCGCACTCAAGCTAAAATTACCACTCAAGGCTGGAAATATTGGCAGTCTTGCATTGCCATCACCATTAAAACAGAAAAACCCCACAATGATATCGCCTTTGAGCGTTTTTGGCCCAGTGGCCCGATGGGGGTATTGCCACTCCCTGGAAACCGCTATCAGATTGTTTGGACTGCACCCCACGCCGAAGCAAAAGCCTTGCAAGAACTAGATAAACAAGAGTTTCTAGCTTTATTAGAACAGCGAACTGGCAGACTTTTGGGACGTTTGGAATTAATTAGCGATCGCTACCTATTTCCCGTTCAGCTCATGCAGAGCGATCGCTACGCCTTACCCAGATTAGCATTAATTGGCGATGCCGCCCACTGCTGCCATCCCGTCGGCGGACAAGGTTTAAATATGGGGATTCGGGATGCGGCCGCGATCGCACAAATCTTGCGATCGGCAAGCGATCGAGGTGAAGACATCGGCAATTTACAAGTATTAAAACGTTACGAAAGTTGGCGAAAAAAAGAAAACTTAGTAGTCTTAGGCTTCACCGATTTTCTAGACCGCCTCTTCTCCAATACTTGGCTTCCAATTATTGCTTTTCGTCGCTTTTGTTTATGGAGTTTACGAACAATTCCCCTAGTCAAACTGTTAGCACTGCGACTGATGACAGGCTTATTCGGTCGTGCTCCTGAATTATAGGCAAAGGAACAAAGAAGAAGAATCTAGTAAATCCTAAGTCTGATTCAAGAAAACTCAAATCGGTTTTTCCCAAGTTCCTTAGCACGATACATAGCCGCATCCGCATTCTTAATCAAAGTTTCCTTATCTTGACCATCCAAGGGATACAAACTAATACCAATACTCGTAGTTACCGCAATTGAATTTCCGTCAAGTAAGAAAACTTGAGTAATAGCATCCAGAATTTTTTCAGCTACTCTTGCCGCATCCGGTTTTCCCGGAATTCCAGGTAAAATTACAGTAAACTCATCACCTCCTAAGCGTGAAATTGTATCACTACCCCGCAAACATCCTTTCAACCTTTCCGCAACCCCTTTTAAAAGTAGATCTCCAACATCGTGTCCGAGAGAATCATTAATTAACTTAAATCCATCCAGATCCAAAAATAGTAAAGCCACTAATTGATCTTTAACAGAAGCTTGTTTTATAGACACACTCAAACTTTCGTGAAACAATTGGCGATTCGGCAAACCAGTAAGATCGTCATGATAGGCTTGATAGCGCAAGCGATCTTCCGAAAGTAGGAGTTCAGCATTTTTTTGCTTCAGTTCTTCTTCCATACGCTTGCGTTCAGTAATATCTCTGATCGCACCGACTAAAAATAAATTACCCGCAGCATCTTTGTGCAGCGATCTTTTCGTAGCAATTAAATGTGTAGTGCCACTAGCATCAGTAAATTCTTCCTCATTTTCATACTCTAGCTGCGTAGCAAACACTAAATTATCTTGATGCCAAAAGATATCAGCTTCATGTTTAGGAAATAAATCATAATCAGTCTTGCTCATTAACATTTCTAGTGGCTGACCGATTAAGCGGCAATAAGCTTGATTCAAAACGATCCGACGGTGGTTGATATCAGTAACAAAAATTGGATCGGGAATTGTATTAATTACAGTCTGCAAAAATTCTTTCGAGCGTTTGAATTCTTCCTGTAAGTGAGCCAGATAGCCAACTATAACCGCAGCAGACCCTGCGATCGCCATTAAAGGTGGAATTAACGGCAACCACCAACCAGCCAGGAAAGCCAAATACAGACTGGTAGTGAGACCAACACTCACTCCTAAAAGGAACAGCAGCGATAGTTGAGGCGATCGCAACTTCCAGCTTACAAAAGCTCCCACCCAAGACCAACCCCAAATCCACACCCATTCAGCCAAATCTGACCAGACTTTAAAACCCGTTCTCCCTTCCAAGGCCGCACTCAAAATCTGACTCAAAAAATTAGCCTGAAGCTCTACTCCTGGTACAGGTTTAGGCGAATCCAATAAACCCCCGCTGTAGGAAGTTTGCTGAAAATCTTTGAGGCTAGTTGCAGTCGAACCGATTAAAACAATACGCGATCGCACAAAATCGGGTGGCATCTTCCCAGACATCACCTCCGCCATCGACACGCTGCGAAAACTACCAACAGGGCCGCGAAGATTCGCTAAAATTTGATAACCTCGACTTTCAGCTCGAATGTAAGGCCCATGATTAGATTCAAACCGCTCAAAAACACCCTGACCCAATTGTAAATGCTTAGGATTACTCGTTGCTGGCTGAGGGGTAATACCTTCAGTACCCAGGTAAATTAAAGCCAATTTTAGCGCAAAACTTTCGCGAGTTTTTTCACCTTCCGGCCACGAATAAAGTAAAGCTCTGCGTATTTTCCCATCGGCATCAACAACAACATTATTTAAACCTACCTGATTCCGTTGACTGAGAACGCTAGGGGGGCGTACTCCCAAGTTATTTTCATCCTGACTTTTCTCAATCCCAATCAAGTTAGGGATAGTTTCAAAAGCTTGCACCAATTTTTCATAGCCTGGTTCTACCGGCAAATCTCGATAAATATCTAGACCGATCGCTCGCGGTTGACCAGCGTACAATTTTTGTAATAACTGTACCATCACACCATCAGGGATGGGGTAGCCGAATTTTTGTAAATCGGCTTCATTAATTGCCACAATTACAATTCTTTCATCAATTGGTTCTAGGGGCCGCCAGCGAAAAAACTGATCGATAGCCGCCAATTCTGAGAACTGCAAAAGTGCGAAGGAACGTAGGAGAATAACTGTACTAGCAACAGTTGAAGCAGTAATGAATACTCGCCGTTCTCTACACCACTTTTTCAGGGTTCCCCGCGTATTATTTGAAGCTTTGCTGAGCCGCTTGAACATCTAAGTAGAAGGAAAAAGGAAGAAAAAAGAAGGAACCAGGAACCAGGAACTAGGGCGAAGGGAGCAGGGAGAAGGGAGATGGGGCTAAAAGTTATCGGGTAATTCTTAAGATAACCCATCGACAAACAAAACAACCAGAGGCGCGATCGCACCTCTGGCTCTTTTTGGCAATTAACCTCTATTTGTCAAAATCAGGGCGAGTTTTTCTTCTTCAGGAGGCAGGAGGCAGGAGGCAGGAGGCAGGAGGCAGGAGGCAGGAGGCAGGAGGCAGG
>NZ_JAQMUA010000440.1:0-12737 GCF_028330895.1 Kamptonema animale CS-326
CTATTAGAGCTAGCATCTCTGGCTCTAATAGCGATCGCTCTATAGGAGGATGCTTGAAGAAAATATTACCGGATATACTCTTTGAGAATACTATTCCGGTTGGGATGACGTAACTTACGCAATGCTTTGGCTTCGATTTGCCGAATCCGTTCGCGAGTGACGTTGAAAATTTGACCAATTTCCTCCAACGTCTTCATCCGCCCGTCATCTAAGCCATATCTGAGTCGTAAAACATCCCGTTCGCGAGGGCTTAAAGTGTCTAAAACACTTTCTAAGTCTTCGCGCAAAAGGTTCTTAGAAACTTGATCTTCAGGAGTTTCGCCGTCGGATTCGATGAAGTCTCCCAAGCGAGAATCTTCCTCTTTGCCGATCGGAGTTTCTAAGGAAATAGGCAATTGTGCAGATTTGGCAATAAATCGCAATTTTTCGATGGTCATTTCCATGCGAGTAGCGATTTCTTCCTCTGTGGGTTTGCGGCCCATTTCTTGGGAGAGGAGTTTAGTAGTTTTCTTGATCCGGGAGATGGTTTCGTAAAGGTGAACGGGCAGACGAATTGTGCGCGATTGATCTGCGATCGCTCTAGTTATTGCTTGGCGAATCCACCAAGTTGCATAGGTTGAGAACTTATAACCCTTTTCGTGGTCAAATTTCTCAGCGGCCCTAATTAAGCCCAGACTACCTTCCTGAATTAAATCTTGGAAAGACAGTCCCCTATTCATGTATTTTTTGGCAATGGAAACCACTAAACGCAGGTTTGACTGCACCATTTTATCTTTTGCCCGCCGACCTAAATGCAGCCGATGGCGAAACGCCGGCAGTGGCATACCCACAGCATTAGCCCATTCATTATCTTTGGGATCTCGCTCTAATTCTTCGCAAAGTTGCTCTCGAATTCGTTCTAATTCAAGCAAGTCAGCAATTTTGCGGGCGAGTTCAATTTCTTCGTCTGCTCTCAGCAGTCGAATCCGACCAATTTCTTGCAGATAAAGGCGAATTGAGTCTTCAGTATAGTGCTTTTTTTTCGCCTGAGCCCGACGACGGGCTTTTGCAACTTTGCTGCCAGACTTAGCGTCGTCCTCTTCAGGCTGAGCATCTAAAAAGTCTTCGCGATCGTCTCCTTCGTCGTCGATGAAGAGTTCTATTTCACTCTCAGGCAGAACGCCCCGGGCGTTCGCGAGTAACTCGATAGTTTCAATCTCAGGTTGAATTTTGGTTTCGAGTACGTTGTTAGTCTGGATCATGCCGCGTTCCTCATGCTCCTGAATCGAAGAATTAATAAGTAGTGAACATTGTCTGTCTGTGTCTAGACAGTTTGGTGAGGGTTTCACCCCTCAATTTTAGTGGTATTTTTCTGCTTACTTGATGATGACAGAAAAATATATCGCTCGCACCTCAACATTGTTGGGTAAAAGCGTCGAGGTTTTTTTTCTCGGATTTTGCCAAGACCTTTCCGATTGTAGCCTTTCTCACAAAAAATGCACGCTGTTTGCCAGTAGGAAAATAAAAGCTGCTGTGGAAAGTCTGCTTTCGGAGCGATTGGCTTTAGAGATAATATGTTGTTCAAGCTGTCTTCTTGAACTATTCCCAAAATGGGATGACCATGGCCGGTTGTTTAATATTTCCGGGAACTGCTGCGGGAAATTTAGTTAAATCACTAGCAGACAGTTGCCTGCTGGCTGTAATTTCTATTTTGCGTGGCAGTATTGATACACCCATTTTTACCCTGTCTCCCTGGATTGACTCATACGCGATTTACGATTCGATCTAACTGGTAGCTGTGGTTGCGAGTCGGCAACTCTGAACTGGATGCCGAAATTTACCCCAAGTGAAGCCTTGCGGATTTGATCGTGCAACAGGGGCTTGATAGTGTTAAGTTAGCTCAAATTTAAGAATTTGGGGTTGATTCTAATGTTAAGTCACGTTAAGTTTCTAACGTCACCTTCTCATCTGAGCAATAGCAGCGATCGCAATTGCTGTTTATAGACTGCAATTGCCAAGAGTGAAAAGTTGCTCAGATTTGGCTCGTGTCTGAAAACTACGAGTTGAGGAGGATGATAAGTATATATTTTAATACTTATACTCAGTAGAATTTCGGAAGTCACTCCCATTCTATTTCCTTTTCTCGTGCTTCAAGGCACTGACAGGGTGAAGGCTCGGACAGTACGATCGCATGAATGGAGTTTTTGTGCTAATCAGCGTTTTGCTAGTAAAATGTTGCTTTAACCAGGTGAAATATCGGAAGTTGCTAATTGAGCTTCCTGTACTGCACGCTGATAAAAAGCCTCAAGGGCTGCTACACAATTTTTATCATCGTAGAGATAATGATGACTTTGCATCAGTTGCTCTGCGATACTATTCCTCCATTGTGCCTCAATTCCTAGCCGGACGGCAATTTTGACATATTCTACTTCATTTTTTGCAATGGTTTGTGTCATGCCTAGCATTTTTAAAATAGCATAAGAATGGCGACTACGCATTAATTTCCCTGGACAGGTGACAATGGGTAAATTGCAGGCGATCGCATCTAAAGTTGTATGCCCACCCGACCAGCTAAATGTATCTAGAAAAATATCTGATAAAATATAAAGATTCCAATAAGCTTTCTGAGCTAGTCTAGGTAAAATCACGCAGAAGTCTTTGCTGTTTAAACCATACTGAGTGAAAGCTTGTTGGAGGCGGCTTTGAAATAGCTTCCCAATTTCAGCATTTGGTCGAGAAATGAAGACAAATTGAGCTTGGGGAACTTGCCGTGCAATTTCAGCAAAGATGCGATCGTGTTGAGGGAGGTACTTACAAAGAGTTTGGCAACAAAGATAGACAACAGCTTCTTCTGGCAAGTTAAAATCAGAGCGAGTTTGCTCTAGAATAGGAATAGTTGGTTTTGTGTAGGAAATTCCAATATTGGGCAAGCGGATTAATTTCTCTGAATAATGTTCTGTGGCATTTTCTGGTTCCATCAAGTCACTGGAGAGGAAATAATCGACGGTTGGCAGTCCTGAAGTTACTGGATGTGCCCATGTTGTACACTGAATTGGAGCTAGTCGTAAGGCCGCAAGCTGAGTCATTTGTGCTTGCAAACCGAGATCGATAAAAACAAGGATATGCAACTTATCAGCAATAATCTGTTTGCAGATTAGCTCTAAATTGCCAGGGATATAATGGAAACTATCGCTGTATAGTCGAAATTCCTGGGTAAATTGGTCTTGAGTTTCATTAATTTGATAGCAATAAATTTCAAATTGGCTACTATCATGATGTCGCAGCCAGCCTAAACTTAGTTTGCCAACGGTGTGTCCCCAAAGACAACCAGAGATATAACCGATGCGAATTTTTCCAGTTTTACTCAGAGGGGGGACGGGTAAAGGTTGTACCCACTGGGGATAATTAGCCGCCATGACACGATGTGCATATTCACCGTATTGTTGCTGAATTTCCAAGTCATTTTCACCTTGATAGGCTAAGAAAAAATTTGTGTGTTGACTGATTAATGCTAAGGCTTTTTGCCGATCTAATTCTGTGTTAAGATTAGTTTGTTGAATTAATTGCTGTATCCCTTGAGTAAACTGATTCCTATAAGTGGTAATTTCCTCTGAATTTTCGTAAATAACAGGGAGAATTAACAACTGTCCGGGGTTAAAATACCAATCGTCAGAAAATAAGGTAGCCGCGTGATTGGCAAGTGTAATCGCTGCTTTCGTGTCACCAGATTCTATCAAAGCTGAAATCAAGTTCCGGTAAAGATTTGCTACCTTTGGATAGATGTCAATAGCGTTACGGTAAACTTGAATAGCCTCTGGATATTGTTCGAGTTTTTGGTGACAGTCGGTCAATGCAAAGTATAATTCTAAATTCCCTGCTTGATTGGCTAAGAATTGGCAATAGTAATTGATTGCGGCTTGATATTCACCGCGTTGATAGCAATCATTCCCGAAGTAAAGTGATGCTTGGTTTTTGTCAGTTTTGAGATGGCGGATAAATTCTAAAGCAGCAATAATTTCCGCATCATCTGATTTTAATTGTAGAGCTTTTTCGGAGGCGACTATGGCTGCATCTATTTGTTGTTGTGCTAATAGTATATTAGCCAGATTCAAATAACTCCCATAATGTTCTGGATTAACTGCGATTGCTTGACGATAAGTTGATTCAGCTTGACTAAGGCGGCCGACTTTGAAGAAAATATTACCTAAGTTATTGTAAGCATCGACATAGTTAGGATTGAGTGCGATAGCTTCTTGGTAAGCTAAGACAGCTTGAGTAAAATCTCCAAGTTTTTCAAAGACTAACCCTAATGTATAATGTTGGATAGCTTGAGAGGAATCAATTTCTAAAGATTTGAGCAATATATCTCGTGCATCTTGATAACGCTCTGTCATATAATAGACTATAGCGAGATGATGCCAAACTTCTACTTGATTTCGATTCCAGCGTAAAGCTTGTTTGAATTTCTGTTCTGCTGCGGTAAATTGGCCCGATTGATATAATATTAAAGCCTGATTGTAGAGATTGTGTGCAATTTCTCTTTTTGAATCTGACTGCAACTCATAAATTGATTGAATAACTGTTTGCTTGCGGACTTGCTGAAAAATTGACCAATCGTAATTATCGGTTTGATTGACATTCCAGCTAAGAACTTGTAAACCATTCCAAGAGTTAGTTAATTCAGGTGTGGAGAAATTTAGTAATAGCTGACATTGAGGGTTGGCGGCGATAAAATCCCAGTTAGCTTGACGAGCTGCTGCCGAGTTGTTATTATTTAAAATAATAAGTGCTTCGTCAGCGAGGAAAGGTTTAGCTAAAAGTAAAGCTAATAGTTGAGAGCGATAATCGGGAGAAGCATCATAAAAATATACACCAATTTTGTCTGCGGATTGCATCTCTCGGAGGTTCGAGAAAAATTCCTCAAAGTCTTGATTGCAAAATAGGACTTGTTCTGTAATATTAAAGCTAGAGAGGTTTTCAGCTAAGTTATCAAAGTTATCCGCAAAAGGATCGAATTCTAAGAAGTTATCGACAGTATAGGCTGTATGTTCGGGATGGTTTAGCATTGCGGCAATTAAACTTCCACCTTGGAAACTGCCAATTTCGCAGTAAACTTCATTACTTGGCATACATTCTACAGCCAAGTTTAGTAATTGCATCACATTGGCTGTAGTTGTGGTTTCAACTTGGTTGATTATTTGCTGAAATTGGGGAGATTTGGGGTAAGCTTGTGGACTTTCCCAGTTTTCGTATAAGCTTGAGAGTTGTGCAAAGAATTGCTGATAATCCATAGCCTGCGGAAACAGAAGACGAGCGACAAGTTAATTATATCAAGAGGTACACCAGTGAAAATTGAAATCCAGGGTCAAGATGCTGTGAGCGCTACTGAGGAATTGCTGAGAATTGAAGGACTTCAAGGTAGTTATGAAACAGTGGATGAAGTGGAGCGAGAAGGAACACTAGCTACTATCGCTACGATTGTGACGATTGCCAGTGGTACGGTGACAATTGCTAAAGAGATATATGAATGGTATCAGAAATATCAGAAGTGTAAAGGGGCAAAGGCAAACTTAAGAATTGAGAAAGCTCTAATTATTGGTTCTAATAATCGTCGTTTGCTGCTCAAAGATGCTACAGTAGAGCAGATTCAGCAGATTCTCGAAGATTAGTACAGGAACAATGAAAATCCTTCACATCAGTTTAAGAGAACAGGGCAAGGATTATGCTTCTTTGCAATACTTTTGGGGAAATCGTGCTGATTGCAAAGAACACACATTGCCTCTGGCTGAAATTAAAGATTTAGGCGATCGAGCAGAAACAGATTACTATACTCGTATCCCTGTGGATTATGCTACTACTGGAAGAGCGCTCTACAACTGGTTAGATCGGAGCGATCGCGTTTTAGCTAATGCCTTAACTCAGTCCCATCGGGAAGGGTTAGTAATTGCGATCGCGACTGATAAAGGACTGGCAAAGTTGCCTTGGGAATTGTTGCATGATGGGAATTGTTTCTTGGTAGAGAAAAAACCTGCAATTATTCCGGTGCGGTGGGTGTCTAATGGTCAACCGATTGCGATCGCCAACTCTCCGCAAAATCGACCTCTTAATCTGTTATTTATGGCGACTTCTCCTTTGGGAGTTGAACCGGAATTAGATTATGAAGCTGAGGAAGGGCAAATTTTAGAGACAACCCAGCGCACTCGAGTGAACTTGAGAGTAGAAGAAAGTGGTTGTTTAACTGAATTGAGTTATGTGGTTCGAGAATATGAAAGAGGTTATTTTGATGTTTTTCATTTAACAGGCCATGCGACTCATTATGGGGAAAAACCCTGCTTTTTGACTGAAGATGAATATGGCAACCGAGTTGATAGCATTACCGACGAAATTTGTGATGCGCTGAGATCCCCCTTACCGCTTTTAATTTTCCTCTCTGGTTGCCGGACAGGTTATACTTCTGATGAGACAATTCCCTCAATGGCTGAAGAATTATTAAGGATGGGAGGAACAGCAGTTTTAGGATGGGGAGAAAGAGTCCGGGATACCGATGCAACAGCGGCGGCGAGTAAATTTTATTGTCTTTTGTCTCAGGGGGAAGCGATTACAGATGCACTATCTTCTACCTATCAAACACTGATTAAACAACAGGCACGCGATTGGCATAAATTACGGTTATATGTAGCAGATATCTTACCCCAGGCATTAGTAACTCCTAAAAACACAAGGGGACGAAAACAATTACCCAAACCGACCACAATCGAATTTAGGGATGATGAGCAGCGGTTAAGAGTGGTGAGGAGAGAAGATTTTGTCGGTCGCCGCCGCCAGTTACAGAACTGTTTGCGAACTCTGAAGGTAGATAATGACAAAGTAGGGGTATTAATTCAAGGCATGGGGGGATGGGGAAAAAGTAGCATTGCCTTTCGACTGTTGGATAGGCTACCTGAACATCAAAAAGTTGTGTGTGAGCAACAAATTGATGAAGCTTATTTGATTAGGAAATTCAGGGAGAAATTAATTAATCCCTCACAACTAGACCTAATCCCTTATCTAGAAAATAGCCAGCCACTAAGATCCCGGTTAGCTTACTTATTTAGTCAATTAGCAGAACGAGGAGAAAAACCATTTTTACTGATTCTTGATGACTTTGAATGGAATCTCGAACGCCGTGAAGATCGATACATCCTTAAGCCTGACTACATCCTTAAGCCTGAAGTCGCCACAATTTTGGCAGCATTAGTTTGGGCAATCCAAGAAACGGGAACTGGGCATCGGATTTTAATTACCTGTCGCTATAAGTTTGATTCTAATTTATTGAATTATTTTTTCTTACAAGGTTTAGAACCTTTTAAAAAAGCTGAATTAACTAAAAAGCTGAAACGCCTAGAACATTTTAGTCCTGATAAGCTCTCTAAAGATATACGCGATCGAGCGCTAAGTTTAGCCGATGGCAATCCTCGCTTACTGGAATTTCTTAATAATGAAGTTTTAGGTAAGCCAGATGCAACAGCTAAATTAACGGAACTAGAACAAAGTCCCGATCTGTGGAAAGACAAAATTATTTGGGAGGAACTGTATCAGCTTATTGATGAGCCTTTACAACGGCTTCTTAGCCATTGCCTAATCTATGAAATTCCTGTGCCGATGACAGCTTTAGAAGTAGTTTGTGCTGCTCTTCCTAATTACCAACAGCAATTAAAACGGGCGAAAGAACTAGGACTCATGGAAATCAGTCCTCACGTTCAAGAAGAAAATCAAGTCTTTCATGTCTCTCGACTTTTACCTCGTATAATTCCCCATATCCGACTTCCTGAAGCACAAAAATTTTATTCTTTGTACAAGAAAGCTTATGAAAAATTATATCAGTTATGGGGAAACAAACAAAATGAAAGTAAGGAAAAGTGGCAGGAGATTTTTCGGTTATTGTTTGCCGATCGAGAAAATCTAGAACGATTCAGACAGGGATTCTATGAGATGTTGGCAGTTCAATTTAATTCAGAAGCAGATATAGCCTTAGAATCAGAACTGAGACAACTAAAAGATGAATTATCAACAGAGAATCTTTGCCGTCAATTAGAGGTTTATTTAAGTCAACAAGAATGGAGAAAAGCTGACGAGGAAACTGCCTGGATTTTTTATCAAGTGATGGTGCAGCAAGACTATAAAAATTGGTATGAACTATGCAGAAACTTTCCCAGCGAAACCCTCAACCAGATCGATCGGCTTTGGGTTGATAACAGTCAAGGACATTTTGGATTCAGCATTCAAAACCGAATCTGGGAAAGTGTGGGCGGACATCGAGATGCAGAATATGAAATATTTGAAAAATTTGGTGATAAAGTAGGATGGAGGAAAGAAAATGGAGAAGAAAATTGGTTGAGCTATGAGAACCTAACATTTGATACCACCACTTTCTGTGGCCACCTCCCGGCGCTCGCGTGCGCTCGCTGGCCGCGTGCGCTGGTCGCTGATGATGGTGAACGGGGTTGGGGGGGGTTTTGGATGGGAGGTGTATGGGGTTCTCTCTTTTCTCGCCGAAAGACTTTTATCTCTCTTTTCTCGCGCAAAGACTTGTAACCTTTAAGATATAACAATTTCAGCCCATTTGTCAAGCTTATTTTTGGTGCTAATTTCTACGAAAACATCGGCTTTTCCCTAACTCAATACCTAGCACTGACGGAATGTCATTAAGCTATGAGTTCCAGAAGTAAACTACATAAGCTATTGTACATTTAAACCTTTCTGGAGTGGCTTTTTCTATTGATTCCGCAACCGAGGATTAACAAACTCATTCAATCCTTCTCCCAACAAAGAAAGTCCTACCACCATCAAAGTCAAAGCCAAACCAGGGAAAAAAGCCGTCCACCAAATCCCCGTAGGTAACGCTTCCAAGGCCAAACGCAAATCGTGCCCCCATTCGGCCGTTTCTTCCGGTAATCCTAACCCTAAAAATCCCAAACCTCCCAGAGTTAAAATCGCATCAGCCGCGTTAAGGGTAAATAAAACTGGTACGCTTTGAATGACATTCAAAAATAGGTAGCGAGAGAGTACCGTCCAAGTATCTGCACCCATTGCTTGTGCAGCTTCAATGAATAATTCATTTTTGACGCTAGTAGTGTGATTCCTCACTACTCTATAATACTGGGGAATGTAGGAGATGCTAAGGGCGATCGCGGCATTAAATATACCTCTACCTACGACAAAGGCTAGAGTTAAGGATAGCAATAAACCAGGTAAGGTATAGAGTGTATCCATTAAAAATAGCAAGGTTTTATCTAATTTTCCCCCTAAATAACCGCTAACTAATCCCAGCGGTACGCCGATAACTAAACTCATCGCTGTAGCTAAAATCACTACTTGCCAAGCAGCTTGAGAACCAAAAATTGTCCGGGAAAAAACATCGTAACCTTGACCGCTAGTACCCAACCAATGACTCGCTGATGGAGGTTCGTGGATGGGGTTGGCGAGAAATTCTGTAGGATTTTGCAGCCATCCCCAAGCTTGGAAAGTTGGTGATAGTATAGCTGTCAATACGAAGAATAGGGTAATGACTAAGCCTACCCACATCATTTGCATTGAGAGGGTAGATTTTCCTGAAAAGTGTAAAAATTTAGGTAGCTTAAGTTTAGTAAATGTCATCTTTATCTACAATTAACCTGCTATAAGCATGGGAATTGTAGGGGCGGGGCGGGTTTATAGAATTTGTCGATACTTATCAAATATCTAGGCGAACCCGCCCCTACAAAACTTCTTATGATACACTATTACAGATTACTCTCGATCGCTTGGCGATACAGACTCTTAGGTTTAACCCCCTTCAACTCTTCCACCAAAGCTTTATCCTTGAAAAACTGAATCGTCGGCGTTCCCATGACACCAGCATTTTCAGCAATGTCTGGATCGTCCACGATGTCAATTTCCACATAGTGGATCTTACCCTCAAACTCATCCACTACCTTACTCAAAATCGGCTTCAGCGAATGGCAAGGGCCGCAGGTGGGAGAGGAATATTTCACCATAATTAGGCGATCGCTATCGTGAAACAACTTCCGTAAAGCATAACCCCCTAAATGCCGTGTCGCAGCTAGATCGAAAGTTTCCTCAGTCTGAGCAACTTTATTTTCAGGCTTCTCAACGGGCTTTTCGGATTCCTCAAGTTGCTTGAATTCCTGAGCCAAGCCCTTCGCCGATAGCCACCTTTCCGCCAACATTGCCCCCATGCAACCACTACCAGCAGCAGTAATCGCTTGCCGAAACTCGTGGTCTTGGACATCGCCGACAGCGTAAACGCCTTCAACGCTAGTTTCTACTCCACCGTGCCGAGTCGCAATATAACCTAGCTCGTCCAAGTCGATCTGGCCTTTGAAAATCTCAGTATTAGGCGTGTGACCGATCGCATAAAACAAGCCCTTAACAGGCAAATCGCTCTCTTCCCCCGTCTTGAGGTTCTTAATCTTGATGCCATCCATCTTACTTCCAGGCACGCCCAAAACATCCACCGCCTCTGTATTCCAGTGGACGGTAATTTTGGGGTTGCTCAAAACCCGGTCTTGCATGGCTTTAGAAGCTCGCATCTCTTCCCGCCGCACTAACATATGTACGTGAGAGCCATACTTGGTCAGGTAAATTGACTCTTCGGCGGCCGTGTCACCTGCTCCAATTACAGCCAAGTCAACACCCTTGAATATTGGTGTCGCACCGTCGCAAATGGCGCAGGCGGAGATACCATTGTTCCAGAATGTGTGTTCGCTCGGCAAGCCTAACCGTTTTGCCGTTGCTCCCGTTGCGATGACAATGGTGTGGGCTTTGATTTCCCTTTCCTCGGAGCGGACTGTAAACGGGCGATCGCTTAAGTCAACGGAAATTACGTCTTCGGTGTAGAGTTCGGCCCCCCACCGCACTGCCTGAGCTTTCATCCGATCCATTAATTCCGGCCCCGTAATCCCTTCGGGGAAACCGGGGAAGTTCTCAACTTCGGTGGTGGTCATTAATTGACCGCCGGGGATGCCGCCCAGTTGATAGCCTTCAAAGACTACGGGTTTGAGGTTAGCTCTGCCTGCGTAGATCGCGGCTGTGTAGCCTGCGGGCCCTGAGCCGATAATCACTAAATTTTCTACGGTTGGGTTGGTCATAGTTCTTTCTCAAACTCATAACGACTTCGCTTAATTCTGATTATAGCGGATTCTGAGGATGCGATCGCTTTTTCCCGAAAATGTTTGATTTACTCAGCGCCTATACCACATTTAAACTTTTTAAGGCAGACTTTGGCACAAATGATAAGGATAAATAATAAAAACTGCTTACTTGTTTTAAATATTAAAATTTTGAAATCATTAAGAAATGTAAATACTACAGAAATTATTGACACTATTCTCAATTATTCGACG
Source organism: Kamptonema animale CS-326 (assembly GCF_028330895.1). Taxonomy (NCBI): domain Bacteria; kingdom Bacillati; phylum Cyanobacteriota; class Cyanophyceae; order Oscillatoriales; family Microcoleaceae; genus Kamptonema; species Kamptonema animale. Next base: position 11,364 of record NZ_JAQMUA010000440.1, read on the forward strand.
TATTTACAGCGTTTGAGGGCTATGGTATGATTTTCATAATCAAGGGAGCAGTATATTAAATTTAAACCAAAAAGCAAAAAATCCTCTGAAACCCTCTTCAAACTGTCCAATCAGCCAAGTCAACCTATGCAAAAATTAAATTTCTACCATGCAAAAATCGCAATCAAATTGTAAATAATTATTGCGATTTCTCTGGCTGATTTGATAAGATTGCACTTTTATGTTATTATTTTATACTTTTTAAGGTAATGCCGCCCTCGCTTGCAGTCAATTACCGCCCAGAGGGCGGCGTTACGATTAATATAGGTAAAAGGTAAATAAAAATGGAGAAAACTAAGATATTATTTGTCTGTAGCCAGAACAAGTTAAGAAGCTTGACGGCTGAAAAGATGTATGAAAATAGTAATTATGCAGTCAAATCAGCAGGCACAGAAAAAGGAGCAAGAACCAGAGTTACAGAAGGGATAATTGGGTGGGCAGATTTAATATTTGTGATGGAGAAGCGGCATAGCGATCGCCTTCGCAGCAAATTTAGAGAAAGTCTAGCCGGAAAGAAAATTATTTGCCTGCATATCCCCGATAATTACGATTATATGGAACCTGAGTTAATAGAGATTTTAGAAGCCAAACTCAGTTCCTATATCGAACTGCCAAATAGCCAGAAAGATTTTATGCAGCGAGTGCTCGAACCGGAAGTAATGGATACCTGGGAAGAAGCCGTTGAGTACGACTCAATGGATTTCACAGCAGTCAATACAGATTTTGCCGAACTTGCCATAAAATTAGGGCCAATAGCGGGTAAAATTTTGGATGCTGGCACAGGTACGGCTCGTATCCCGATAATCATGTGTCAAATGCGGCCCCAATGGCAGCTAATCGGCATCGACTTGTCAGCAAATATGTTAAAAGTGGGTCAGGAAAATGTGGAAAAAGCAGGGATGCGATCGCAAATTCAGTTAGAGCTGATAGACGCAAAAAAAATGCCCTATCCAGACAATCACTTCGATCTGGTTGTTTCCAATAGTATTATCCACCACTTGCCCGATCCCTTACCATTTTTAGCAGAACTGAAGCGAGTGATCAAACCCAATGGCGGCATACTCCTGCGAGATTTACTTCGACCTTTTGACAAGGAAACAAAAGAGAATTTAGTAGAGATGTATGCAGGGGAGTGCAACCCCCATCAGCAAAAATTATTTAGTGATTCTCTACAGGCAGCGTTTACCAGAGAGGAAGTGGAAGTTATGATACAATCTGCCAAGTTAGAAAGCGTAAAAATTTATCAATCTTCGGATCGGCATTGGACAGCGGAACGGTATTGGAATTATTGAAGAAGGGACTAGGGGCTAGGGGCTAGGGGCTAGGGAAAGAGGA